>MNZY01000025.1 GCA_001873845.1 Candidatus Altarchaeum sp. CG2_30_32_3053
TTATCCTTGTTCCATTGTTGTAGCCACCTTTCTATAGTTGGTTTACTGCGCTTAACAATTTTTCCTGTGTCGCTTAGACTTTTTCCATCGTACAGTTCAAGCATTGCTAATAATCTTTCCTTTACCCGTGCATCCTTTTCTTTCAGATATAAATCCTTTAAAGTATCGTAGTCGATATGTTTGACTACTTTTGGTTTTCTTACCATTTTTGGTTTAAATACTTATTTATTAATTGGTAATATATTTAAATTAAATAATCAAAAGTTGAAATTTTCACTATAGTTTGTAACTATCTTGGAAGAAATAGAGTGGAACAGACAATCTGGGAATTAAAGAACCTAATTCCAATAAGACCTATATTTTACCACCTAAAAAGACGCATAAAAACACATACCTTTTTGGTTATGGTTGGCTACCTGTTAATTTCAACAACAAAAATATTCCTCAAGAAAAAAGGGTTAAATAAGACAATGGAGAAATTATTATCTGTCATCAGAAGCGGATATGTAGAAATAATTGAATGGAGTAGTTCCATTACTGTGGAATATCCAAAAAATGTGTCAAATAACCTGGAAAAAATATATGAAAAATTTGAGATTCCCACACTAAAGATATAATATGTTAACTTGGACTTTTTGAGGTCAAACACACTATACATATTTCCTTTTCGTTATTTTTTTCGTGCTAATGGGTTTTGAAATAGTCCGGAGATTTCAACTCTGCTGAAAAAACAACAGTAAATTTTTTGCCTGTGGAAAATACAGAATAAAATAAATTCAGATAATAGATTTCATAATGTACCTCGTCGTTGGCTTTGACCCCGGAACAAGTGTCGGAATCGGAATAATAAATTTTAAAGGCGATGTTGTTGATATATTCAGCGGCAAGAATATGGGGATAAACGAAGTGGTGGCACATATTATAAATTTTGGAACAACTGCATTAGTTGCTTCTGATGTTGACCATATTCCTTATACCCTTTACAAAGTTGCCACCGCGCTGGATGCAAAAATTTTTATCCCCGAGAATTCAATAAGTGTTTCTGAAAAGGTATTCCTGACAAGAAATGTCCGATATCGTGATGCTCATCAGCGTGATGCGTTATCTGCTGCCCTATATGCCTATAAAAGATATAAAAATTTATTTGAAAAGATAAAAAATATGGGATACGGAGACGATGTAAAGGCAATGGTAATTAAAGGGAAGTCAATAGCAGAGGCGATCGCAATAACTTATTCTGAACCGGAAGAGAGAGAAGAGGGCAAAAACCGGACAGACATCCGTGATATTTCAAAAGATTCGGAGGCATATTTTGAGATAAGCCGGGAAAATTTTGCCGATTTAAAAGAACACTTACGGATATTGGAAAAGGCAAATAAAATTTTGAAAACAGAGATTGCCACAAAGGACATTGAAACAGAAAATTTAAAGGAGCAGATTAAAGGACTTGAAAGAGAAAAGAAGTTTAAATCAGAAAAATGCCGGACAGATGAGGAAAAATTTGAAAAGATGGCTATGGAAATTTCTTTTAAAGGCATAAAAGAGCAGCTCAAAAATGCCGAAGATGTGATTAAGCGGTTTGAAAATTTTTATGAAAAGATTGGCAAAGGAGAAATTTATTTAGTTGGGAAATATCCGGAAATTTTTAACGGACTGACTTATATTGATAAACACGATGTCATCAGTCAATCCGATACAGGCAGAATAGAAATTGCCTTTACTAAAAAAAGAATAACTAACTGCAAAAATGTCTCTCCGCAAAAACTGAAGGAAATTTCAGATATTTATTATATTGAAAGAAATGATTTGGAGGAAATAAGGAAAAGCAGTGATATTGAAAGTATTATTGAAGAATACAGAAAGGCAAGAAAATTTACCTGTTAAAATACAAAAATTTAACAAAAAGTTTGGTGCTGATCCACCAAAATTGGGATAATTAATGTCTGCCTATAAACTCACAATTTTACTGAAAATCTTTGAGATTTTCAATCTTTAAAAAATCTTTGAGATTTTTTAAATACTGAAAATCTGTGAGGTTTTCAAATTGTCAAAAACATAATAATTTAAATAATGATAATAAAGTAGATTTATTTGACGCATTTGTTTTAATTCATAAGATTATCATTGGCAACTATGGTTAATATTTTATCTTTTTACACTTTAATTAAACCGCAACTTTTTGATATCTGCGAACGAAGCGAACTGACATAGTGTTAAAAGATAGTAGATTCACTATACTCATAATTTCAATATAAATGCAATAAAAAGTTTTGTATAAAAATATAAAATTAAACGCAATAAAAAGTTTCGTTAAAATAATAATAATTAAACGCAAAAAACATTTTCGTTAAAATATAAACATTAAACGCAAAAAACATTTTCGTTAAAATACCATAATTAGCGAAACAAAAACTTTCGTTAAAATACCATAATTAGCGAAACAAAAACTTTCGTTAAAATACCATAATTAGCGAAACAAAAACTTTCGTTAAAACAATAAACTTAGCGAATAAATTATTTTCGTTTAATTAAACATTTTTGTTTTACTTAACGCAAAAAATAATTGCTTTAAAATGGCATAAAATTGGCGAAATAAAAACATTCGTTTAGTAAAAATTATATGCTTGTATATTATAACAATATATAAGGAGCAGAAAATGGCTGAAAAATCAAAAAAAATTTTGTTTGGGTATGGTCATGCCATTCAATATTCCAACTCCATACCATTATAATATATACAAATAAATTTTGTTTTTTAAAATCATCTATTGCCACAATATATAAGAAAAAATCATGTGCATATTCCTTTATTGTATTTATAAAAATATTGATAAAAAACAAATATATATAGTAGATTTGCCAACTTTTTGCATAGTTATCAAATTTACGAGTATAAGTTCGTTTCACTCTCATTTAAAAAATCTCAAAGATTTTTAAAGATTGAAACCAAAGGTTTTAGTATTTTAAAATCTCAAAGATTTTTAAAGATTGAAACCAAAGGTTTTAGTATTTAAAAAATCCCACAGATTTTTTAAAGATTGAAAATCTCAAAGATTTTCAGTATATTTTCAAAATCTGTTGATTTTAAAAATCACCTCGCTGTTTTTCTGATATTTTCAAATCTCTACGATTTTAAGCGCTCCCAAATTAAAATTTTGTTATTTATCCCATCTTTCCCACCATCAAAAAATTTACGGGTAATTTTAAAAATTTACAAAATTAATTATACTTAACAACAAAAATACGCTCACTTCGTTCGTATCTTTTCAAATCTTTGGGATTTAAAAATTACGCCCAAACTTTTACGCTGGGGTGGGAAACTCAGGTTTTAATGATGAATTTCCAACATAATATGCATAAATCGCATAAATCAGGAATATTCTGCATTTTTTGTATTTGTATTTGCATAATTACGGTTGCTTTAATTTCAAATG
>MNZY01000126.1 GCA_001873845.1 Candidatus Altarchaeum sp. CG2_30_32_3053
AAGTCCTGTTAATTTTTAAATGGTCACATTTTTCAATAAATTTTTGCAAATTTGAATACAAATTGATCAACTCACGAACAAAAAGTTGTCATCTAGAGTTATTTATAACTTAATTTAAAAATTTAATTTAAAAACACAGGAAAGTGAAATACACTCACACATTAAAAAATAAATTTGAAGAAATTTACATAAAGGGATTTAAATGGGTGAAATTTAACAGGGCTTTTTAAAATTTAAAAAAATTTAAATGGAAATATTCCACATTTTTATAGTAATAATTCTGGTTATTCTATCAGTTATATCTGCGTTCCTTTTTACAAGTTCCGAGGTTGCTATTTTTTCAACTTCAAGAACAAGAATAAATCATTTAGTTAATTCTAAAGCAAGGAACAGCGAAATTTTAAAAGAAGTCAGAGAGCACAAATATTTATTGGTTATAATCCTGATCGGAACAGAGATTAGTATTATTTTTGGCACGACATTGGCAGCAGATGCCTTTATAGAAATTTTTGGCAATATAGGTGTATTGTTTACAATAATTGTTATGTCCTGGCTGTTTGTAACATTTTCAGAAATTATGGGAGAAAGTTATGCTATTGGAAACGAAAAACACGCATTAAGAATCTCAAAATTTATCCAATATACAATAAAAATTTTATATCCTCTTGGAATTTTATTTGATAAAATTGGTTCTTTAATAATAAAATTTTTCAGGGTAGAAACAGGAAAAAGCAATAAAATTGGAGAAGAAGAGATAATTAGCATGGCAGATCTTGGAGAAAAGGAAGGTGTTATTCTATCTGATGAAAAGGAGTTTATAGAAAATATTTTTGAATTTAAAGACATAAATGTTGAAGAAGTTATGAGGCACAGGACACGGGTGAAAGCGATTGATATTAATAGCAATGATGATGAAATAAAAAATTTTTTAATGGAAATGCCTTATTCACGCATCCCTATCTATGAAGATAATATAGACAACATTAAAGGGATTGTGAATGCACAAAATGTGCTTGCCGAGGTGATAAAAAACAAGGGAAAACAATTGAAGGAAATAATAAAAGAAAAAATTCAGGATGCCTATTTTATTCCTAAAACAAAAAATATAAGTGATGCATTTAAGGACTTGGAAAGTAATGGCATCAGAACGGCAATAGTTATTGATGAATATGGAGGGACAGCGGGAATTGTAACCTTAGATGATTTGGTTGAGGAAATTGTCGGGGAGATGCCGGAAAGCTGGGAGAAAAACACAACCATTGTCCTGGATAAAGACAGGAATATTGTACTATTTTCAGGATATACAGAAATAGAAAATGTTGGGGACTTTTTCAATGAGGACACAGAACCGGATGGGGATTACAGAACTTTAGCAGGATGTATAATGACAAAACTTGGAAGAGTGCCAAAAAAAGGTGAAAGTATTTACTTCAAAAATTTTAAATTTATGGTTGACAAAATGGAGAGAAATAAAATCAGGACAGTTAAGGTCACATATAAAAAACAGGAAAAAGAAGAAATAAAAACATAAAAAAAACATAAAAAAAACAAACAAAATATTAATAACAATAAATGGAACCAGTTCAAATGGCCGTATATCTAGGAATAAGTATTGTTATGCTGATTTTTGCATTTTTCCTTTCTGCATCAGAAATTTCATTTGTTTCTATTCCTTCACAAAGGGTATCTCACCTGTTACGACTAAATCTAAAGAACGCAGAAATTCTTGAATACTTCAGAGATAATTATCACAGAACATTAATTCTTGTTTTAAGCGGGCAGATTATCAGCGTAATTATTGCAACTACTTTACTGACTGCAATCGCAGAGGAGATAATTGGCTGGTTGGGAATAGTAGTTATAGATATTGGAATGACGATATTCGCATTAATATTTGTACAGATAGTTCCGAAGAAATACGGACTTGAAAATGAAAAATTTGCTCTGTCTTTTTCCCCGACGCTTAAAAAAATTTCAAAAATTATGTATCTGGTAATTTTGTTTTTTGATAAAGAAACAACATTATTTTTCAAAATTTTGAAGATAAAAAAGGAGAAAGAGCGGGCAATTGAAGAAGGAGAAATGGAATCAATGTTAAAACAAAGTCAGATGGAATTAGATATACTGCCGGATGAAAAGAAAATGATTGAAAAGGTACTGGCATTTAATGATGTTACTGTTGCAGAACCGATGATTCCGATAGTGAATGCCGAAACACTGAATATAAATTCAGAGGAAAATAAAATATCTGAAATTTTAACAAATGCAAAAAATGATTTTATTATTGTTTATGAGAACAACAATATTCCAGGAATTTTAAATGTAAAAGAAGGGCTGAAAAATATTGTTAAAATCAGGGACTCACCTGAATTACAAAAATCATTAAAGACCTCTCTGAAAGAAATTTTAATTGCGCCGTATTTTGTGGAAAAGGATAAAAAAGTAGGGGCTGTATTTAAGGAAATGAAAGAGAAACGACTAAAACTTGCTGTGGTTATTGACGAAAATAAAAAGGTCAAGGGAATTGTAAAAATGGAGAATATGTTTGAAGAAATTGTCGGAGGTGTTTAAATTTAAATTTAAAAATTTTTATTTCACAAACATATGATGGGGTCGTTGAGATTTGAACTCAGGAGGTCTATAGCTCCCGAAGCTACAAGGATACCAAACTACCCTACGACCCCGGCAATTCAGAAATTTATAACATTTCAATTTATTTCAATTAGTATTTGAAAATAAAAAATCAACATCCTTACAACTACAAATTAAAAGATAAAAGAAACGAAAACTAAATGTGCTGATGAAATATATTTCTGGTAGAATATCTGACTGAAGGGCTTTCCTGCCTTTGATTTATGTGCGAATATTCTGCAAACTATAAATAATAAATATGGGGTCGCCGAGATTTGAACTCAGGTCTCTAGCTCCCAAAGCTAAAAGGATAACCAAACTACCCTACGACCCCAAACAAAAAAATATAGTAAAATTCTGGGAATTTACGCTCGCTAACGCCCATGCATCTGTAAAATATTCAAAACATTTGCAAATACCTCATGCATTTTAAAATCTCAAATATTTTATATTCAAACAAAGTGAGATTATTTTGAAATTGTGTAAATTTTAAAATCTTTGAGCAACATTGTGATTATTTTGAAAAATTGAAAACTCATTTAAAAATAAGTTACGCTCACTATCGTTCGTGTATTTCAAACAAAGTTTGAAATCGCTTCGCTATTTGTAAAATTTATACACATTTAAAAATCCCATAGATTTTTTAAAGATTGAAACCTCGTAGGTTTCAGTATTAAAAATAAGTTCGCTTCGCTCTCATTTAAAAATTTGGTGATTTTTAAAGATTGAAAATTTATAATTTTCAGTATATTTAAAACAAAGTTTTAAATGCTTCAAGCATTTTAAAGATTGAAAACTTGCGGTTTTTAGTATTTTCAAAATCTCTGCAATTTTCAAAATCACGAGTATTTTTTAAATTTATTTAAAAAATAAGTCAAAAATTTACAAACTTCTGTCTAATATCTCTAAAATATGTGCATTTGGTAGTTTTGTAACAGGATTTTTTGTAAGCAATGCTTTTCCTCCTGTTGAAATTAATAACGGCGTATTGCACGCTAAACAATTCACCTTTGTTTTTGCACATCCGAATATCACCTGTTTGTTGTTGCAGTGATTACACTGCACATACAAAAATCTGCTTCTTACTCTTCTGCCTTTACTCATTTTAAATTTTAAATTTACTACAAATAAATTACAATTATAATATTAAATTTACAATCAATATCAAAAACAACTAAACAATAAATTTTGCAGTGGATAAATTTTGCAGGGTATAAAATTTACAATCAATATCAAAAACAACTAAACAATAAAATTTACAGTGGATAAATTTTGCAGGGTATAAAATTTACAATTTATAAATTTCACCACCTTCTCTTTCTTGACTTATTATTCCTCTCTTAATCCGTATTATTCCGTTTTTCATTCCTTTCCCCACGATTCTGCATCTTCCTTTAATCAAAATTTCACCTCCTTCCATTCTTTCTCCTATCCCGTTTCCCGCGTATTTTTCAACTGTGATTTTTCCGTCCATCATTCTCAGTCCGACAGAATTTCTGCATCTTCCTTTAATCAAAATTTCACCTCCTTCCATTCTCCATCCGACATAGTCACCATAAACATTTCCGCTGATTTCAATCCTTCCCCCGATCATGCCTTCACCAACATTTCCAAAAGTATCTCCCTCAACGATAATTTCCTCACCATACATATTTTTGCCGAGATATTCTCCTGTATTTTTAACCAAAATTTTTCCGTTTTTCATTTCCAGCCCGATATAATCCATTTCTCTTTCAATAAATAATGTTTCTCCTCTTATTGCCATCTTTTCAGCTGCAATTGATGTCAAATAGCCTATAATTGTTTTCTCCAAAATGGTTGAAGGGATTACTTTATTTATAATTTTCTTAATATCAACAATTCCTAAATTTATCTTTATAATTTCTTCCTTTGCTGGCTCTCTGTATTTAAAAACGTGTCTTAACCGCTCAAAATTTTCGTCCATGTATTTTGCATTTTCTTTTTCTTCTGCAGGAGCAAAAAAATTATCTACAAATTCATTTCGTTTTTTCTGTTCCTTATCCCTTTTACTTTCACTTGTCCATTCAATCCCTTCTATTTTTTTTATATCTACCTCACCGTAAATTTCCTGCATAATATTGCTCAGCAGGAGTTCATCTATTCTTTTATTAATTATATTATTTCCAGACGAAGTGAGGTGATTTTTCAGGGTTGTGTTTTCTTCCAGGTAGTTGGGGTCTTTAACCGCTTCCAGGACATATTTGTCTATGATGCCTTCATATGTATTTGTTTTATTTCTTTTTTCCCACTCGTCAATGTTTTTAACCGCTTCCCGGACATATCTGTCAATAACATCTTCACCAACCAATGACTTTTCTGTTGGCAAAAGGTCTTTAAGATATTTTTCAATCTCTTCTTTAGAAATTTCTATGTCTGGCTCCCTTATTTCTTCAACAATTACCTCCTCGTTCTTACTTGCTGTCTTATCAGCTCTTTTTGCCTCAATTTTTCCTCCCCTTATTCCATCTCCAAGACACATCCCCGCAGTTCCGTCAATTTTAATATTTCCGTTTGTCATTCGCTGTCCTGCAAACATTCCTGTATTTCCGATAATATGTATATTTCCGCCGGACATCTTCATACCGACAAAATTTCCCCCGTTCTTTGCAGTTAAATTTCCTTTTTCAAGTTCAATACCTATATACTCCCGTGATTTATCTGATTTCACATAGAAATTTCCCAGTGTTTCTGCCGCAAGAGATGTTAAATAACCATAAAGCAGTTTGGATTTTTCTGTGTTTGGATTTTTCTTATAAATTTGTATTTTTATGGAGATTAATTTTGTGCTTTTATTTTTCATAGAAAGCGAATCTTCTTCATCAGTCCTTTTTTCAAGAAACAGCAATATTTTGTTAAACAATTCCTCATCCGACAATTCATTAACAGAACTTTTTAATTCCAAAAATATCTTTTTTACATTTTCCTTTGTTATCTTTGTATTTTCAATTTCACGCAAAAATTTCCCGAAATATACATTGTCTCTGTTATCAGCAGCCATTTTGAAAATCTCCGAACGACTAAATCTCCGAACGATATTATGGCAAAATTCATTCCCGTATCAGAAAGTTTACATTTATTTTCTCTGCCCTTTTGTTTATTATTTTTTCGGTTTATTTTTCTGTTTTTTCTCGGACTTTTTCTTGACGATTTTCAGGCGGAAGAAATTTTCCCTTTCTGCCTCTTCAAGTTTTGCCTTTATATTTTTTTGCGTTTTTAACAATTCGGGAATCAGTATATGTTCAAGAGAATTTACCCTTCTTTTTGTTTTTATAATTTCCTGTGCCAGTCGTTTTATTTTTTCTTCTATTTTAATAAGAGATAATAAACCCCTTTTTATACTCTCAAATTTATCAACAGAATTGTCTATTGAGGAAGATGTCATCACGACCCCGTAGTCAATTTTTCCCGTGTTTTTACTGTCAATCTCAATTTTCGGAAGTTTTACTCCTCCGACTGACTCGTAAGTTATATTAAGTTCAGGCATCTCACCAGCAGAGTCGCCAACTGTTTTTATTTCCAAGGGCCCTCCCATGGCGTACGCCTTTATCAATGTTTCCTGCCCGTTTATTATATCTTTTTGAATTTGCGGCCTGATAGCCTTCATATTTTTTGCAGTTTCAAAAAGTTCCATCATTAAAGCATCCCTTTTCTTTTTAAGCAAACTGTGTCCTTTTTGTGCCAGTTTTATTTTTTGCTTTATTCTAAGCAGTTCCATCCGTGTCGGACTTACTTGTTTTGCCATTTTAAATTTTTATTAAATTTTTAAATTTTGATTTATTAAATTTTGATTTATTAAATTTTGATTTTTATTCAGCAGCATAAATTTTATCCATCAATATAAATTAACAATATAAATTAAATCAATATAATAAATAATTTAAATTCTTTGTATGCAATTTAAATTCTTTGTATGCAATTTAAATTCTTTGTATGCAATTTTATTTGTTTTGCATCTGATTTTATATATATGCAAACAACGATGAAACAATCCTTAAAAATTTTTTTGGGAGAAATTTTGAACAACGATGAAATTAAATTAATGAACCGGTCGTTTGATGTCATCGGAGATATTGCCGTAATTGAAATCCCTCCGGAACTTGAAGCAAAGAAAAAAGAAATAGGGAAGGCAATTCTAAATTTTAAACACATAAAGGTTGTGGCAGCGAAAGCAGGCATTTTTGAGGGAGAATACAGAACTAGAAAACTGGAAATAGTTGCAGGAGAGAACAGAAAGGAGACAATATATACAGAATTTGGGTGCAGGTATCTGCTAAATATTGAAGAAGTATATTTTTCAGAGCGTCTCGGAAACGAAAGAATAAGGATATCTCAGCAGGTGAAAGAAGGAGAAAAAATTTTGGCTATGTTTGCAGGTGTCGGACCTTACCCAATCCTAATTGCGAGGATGAAAAAAAGGGAAAATAAAAATGTTGAAATTTATGCAATTGAATTAAATCCGGTTGGCTATAAATATATGGTTGAGAATGTGCGGATTAACAAGGTAAATATAAAGTGCATATTGGGAGATGTCAAAACCGAAACACCGAAACTCGGACTGAAATTTGACAGAATCATTATGCCTCTGCCAAAAGATGCAGAAAATTTTTTAGATACAGCGTTAAATGCCATTAACGACAGAGGAATTATTCATTACTATGGCTTTTCAGATAATACGAAAATTTTTGCGGAAGAAGTTAAAAAACAATGCGAAAATTTTGGTTATGGTGCAGAAATTTCAGATGTTGTCGCCTGCGGTGCCTATTGCCCAAAAATTGGCCGTGTTTGTGTTGATTTAAAGATAAATAAAAAATAAGAATGAGTTTTTTTAAGAAACATAAAAAATTTAAAATGCAAACATCAACAGTTACGGCTATATTTGAAGACCAGATAATTTCAGAAATGATGCCGATTGTTATAGAAAAAATAAATATTGCGATTGAACCTATAATCAGAGAGACATTGAAACAAATAATAGATGAAAATATCACTCATGAAACAATGAAATTATCAGAAAAATCCTTTACAGAATTATGGGAAAATGAAGAAGACAAAATCTGGGACGAATACTGATTATGATTACTGGCAGAAAGATATTTTAATTGTGAAATTTCTTTAATTGTGAAATTTCCTTTTACTGATTTTCAGAGTTTTAAGAAGAGACCCGTGATTGTCATATCAAATGACTACTATAATTTAAATATTTTAAAAACTTGCCGAGGGCGTGACTTGAACACACGACCTCCAGATATCTCAGCGCCTTATGGATTAGGTCTTAAAATTTTAGTTTTAAACTTAATTTTAAACTTTAAACTTATGAGTCTGGCGCTCCAACCGACTGAGCTACCTCGGCATAAAACATAAAAATTTAACACTAATAATTACTTTTAAATTAAAATTAGAACAAAACTAAAATAATTTCACTACGCTCAAATATTAAAAACCAAAATGCAGCAAAATTTAAAAATTTCGGCAATTCAGATGAATATTACAAATGAGGTTGACATAAATTTAATGACTGCAAAGGAAATGATAGAAAAATGCGAAGAGGATATTGTGTGCCTTCCGGAGTTATTTTCAACAGGATTCAGGCAGGATGCGATAAATTTTGCAGAGGGCGAAAATGGAAGGGCATTTAAATTTATTAAGGAAATTTCGGCAAAAAGGAAAATTTTGCTCATCGGAGGTATTACAGAAAAAGATAAAGGCAACCTTCCTTATAATGCTGCTGTTGTTTTTGAAAACGGAAATTTCATAGGAAAATACAGGAAAATTCATCTGTTCAGACACTGCAATGAACATCTTTATTATTCTGCTGGAGATAAAGTTTTCACCTGTGATTTTAACAAAGGCGAATTTAAGACCAAAATCGGACTGATGATTTGTTATGATTTAAGATTTCCCGAAATAGCGAGAGAAATTATGAAGCAGGATGCAGAAATTATATTTGTTCCTGCAAATTTTCCCGTGCAGAGAAAAAACCACTGGAAGGCGTTGTTAAAGGCAAGGGCAATAGAAAATTTATGTTATGTTGTAGGAGTGAATGCGAATGAAATTCATAACAAATACATTGAAGGAAAATTTGGAAACAGTGTTTGCTATAATCCGTGGGGAAATTCGGTTAAAAGAAAATTACAAAATTTAGACAACGGAACTATTTTTGAATTTGAAATAAATATAGAAAAAGAAAGGGCAATAAGGAAAAACTTTATAAATTAGGTAATTATTTCATAACTTGTGATTTAAGTTAGTAATGTTATTCTGTTTTATCTGATTATTCAAATATGTGCAATTGTTTTTTTTTTCAGATAATTTAGATTATTCTAACTCTTTTATCACCTTCATGTAGATTTCACGCTATTCAATATACTCCACACAGACGAATCGCTATCGTTGAATGTTTTATTCCGAGCGTATTTTAATGTAAAAAGTCAGTAAAATGAATGTATTTTTATTCGTGTGGGAAAGATAGAATTTATAAATTTAAAAATTTTTACAATTGCACTCCAAGCGATTCAACAATATTTGTGCAAATTTCAACAAAAGGAGGAGCATAGAATAAGATAATCAAAGCAACCACCGCAATTGCCATTGGAATTATAAATGCGAGCGGCTCTTTAAATTTCTTAAATTTTGCTTCGCTGTGTTCTTTGTGTTCATTATGTTCGCTGTGTTCTTTGTGTTCATTATGTTCATTATGTTCGCTGTGTTCATTATGTTCGCTGTGTTCATTATGTTCGCTGTGTTCTTTGTGTTCATTATGTTCTCTGTGTTCATTATGTTCATTGTGTTCGCTATGCCCTTCATTACCGTGTTCCATTCCTTCCGGCTCAACAAACCACATATATTTTATTAGTCGTCCGTAATAATACAGAGAGATAACCGATGTTATTATCATCACAACACCCAAAATCAAAGCAAGCATATTTTCCTGCATTGCCTGAACAAACAATTCAACTAGAACCAGAATTTTTGCTGTAAAGCCACCGAAAGGAACAATTCCTGCAAGTGAAAGCATAAAGGCAGCCATAGCAATTGCCGTAACCGGAGCAGTTCTCCACAAACCCTTATAATCATCATAATTTTTAATCTTTCCGTCTGAAACAAAAAGCAAAGCTCCCGCAGCAATAAAAGCGCCTCCTTTCATAAATGCGTGAACTATAATATAATAAACAGCATAAGCAATTCCCAGCGGAGTAAATATTGCTATTGCAGCCAGAATATATCCCACCTGTGCGATTGATGAATACGCGAGCATTTTCCGGACATCTTTTTGTGCCAGTGCAAGTACATTTCCGACGAGCATTGAAAGTATGGCAAGTATTGCGAGCATTACACTTAACTCAAATTTAAACAACAATGTAAAGACAACCAGAATTTTGAGCAGAGCGACAAATGCCATCTTTTTTGATGCACCAGCAAGTAAAGCAGACACAGGAGAGGAAGCGCCCTGATAAGCATCGGGTGCCCAGAAATGGAACGGAGCCGCACTCATTTCATACGCCAGTCCAAGTATTACGGCCAAAATTCCAATAAATGTTAATAATTTTAAATTTTCATCCTCGCCCATACACAGAATTCCGATTTGATCCAACATCAAACTCCCTGTTGAAAAATATATTAATGAAATTCCAAACAATAAAATTGTAGAAAATACTGTTCCGAATAAAAAATACTTTGCCGCACCTTCTATTCCCTTCTTTGTTTTTTCAGCCGCAACCAGGACATAAGCAGGAATTGCAGCCATTTCAAGTCCGACAAACAATGTCAGTAAGTCAGTTGCAGAGGCAACAACCATCATTCCGAGAATTGCAAAAAGGACTAATGCATAATATGCGTCAAAAATTTTATCCGAAATAAATTTCTCAGTATATTTTAAGGATGCGATAACTACCATCAGCCCAACAATCAGGAATATAAATTTAAATACAACTGCAAGCAATCCGACATTATAAAACAGACCTATTCCCTCTGCTATTGCTATCTTTGTTGTGCTGTCTGCGGTTGAGGGCTGAAATACAATTGCTAAAAGCGAAATTAATGAAACAACGATTCCGAGCAATGCTATATAGCCGGAAATTTTCTTAAATTTAAATCCAGTTAATAATATCAATATTGCTGCAACCGCAATAATTATCTCGGGAAGTATTAAATTAAACATTTTTAATTAATTTATTGTTTTAATCTTTACTTTTTATAATTTGATTATGAACACTATAAATCCGATTATTAAAAATACCAAAGCCATCGTTGTTGAGGAAGTTATAAATTTATACGCTGATTTGTCAAGTTCTCTCTCAATATCTTCCACATTTCTGCCTTTAAATTTACTTATGACCCAGGCATAAGGAGCATGACTCAATTTAACAGACCACTGATAAAATAAAAGTAATTTGTGATTTGCATCTGTGCATGTCTTTGAAAGAGGATTTCCGCCGTAAATAAAAGGTGTGTCAAATTTAATAATTTCTTTTCCTTTTGAACTTCCAAAATACCTGTAATTGAGCAGCAAAAATAAAGCAATTATGGCAATAACTCCATATTCTGCAATAGATGACCAGTGTTTTGAAAATTCGTGGCTGACTACACCCTCAATCGGATTAACATGCGAAATTTTTTCTTCTGCCAATTCCAAAAACGGGAAAGGAACAGCATAAAACACAACAACAAGAATCGCCACTGTGACTATCGGTGCCAAAACCAGAATATTTACTTCCTTAAATTTTGAATAGTCGGCTTCATTCTCTTTCTTTGGTTTTTTGAAAAATGCCTTATAAATTACTGGAAAGAAATAAAAGGCATCAAGCAGCCCGGCCAGCAAAAATACAACGAAAAATATCCAGTATCCACTTTCAAGAGAACCCTCAAGCAGCATTGTTTTACTTAAAGCAGCTAATGTTAAAGGTACTGCTATCATAGCCGCAGTTCCGACAGCAAAGGAAAGCATTGTTATTGGCATCCTTCTTCCGATTCCATCCATATCGCTGATAAGTTTTTTATGCGCTGCAACAAAAACAGCCCCTGCAACAAAAAACAAAACAATTTTTCCAAAGGAATGGCTCGCAATGTGCAAAATCCCCCCAGTCATCCCTGTTTTTGTAAGCAGTGCTACTCCGAGCATCATAAATGAAAGCTGGCTGACAGTGGAGTATGCTACTCTGCGCTTTAAATTATCCTGTGTGATTCCAAAGAATATTGCGGCAAGCAGTGTAAAAGCAGCAAAAGTTCCCAGAACAAGATCTAAATTTAAGGCGTGCATTAAATTTGGCCCGAAAACATCAAAAACAGTTCGCATGACGCAGAATACACCTGCAACTACAACCGCAACTGCATGAAGCAATGCACTAACAGGGGTAGGAGCAACCATTGCCGTTGGAAGCCATGAATGAAGAGGAAATATTGCTGCCTTTGCATAACCGAACATAAGCATTAAAAATATTGCAGACAAGAGCAATGAGCCACACTGTGCCAATGCCCCAATTCCGCCTTCGCTAAATTCCAGTGTTCCGGTCATTCCATAAATAAGTAAAATTGCAGTTAATTGCAGTAACATTGACGCAACCATTAAATAAATCATATATTCTGTTCCGCTTCTCATGGACTTCGGATCCTGCTCATGAATAACCAGAGGATAAGTCACGATGGATAAAATTTCATAAAAAATGAACAATGTTATTAAATTTCCAGAAAAGGCAATTCCAAGCGCCGCAAAAATTGATAAAGTAAAATAGACAAAAAAACGGGTCTGTGCATGCTCATTCAGTCCTCTCATATAGCCAATTGCATAAATGTTTGTTACAACCCATAATGTTGAGGTAACAAATGCAAAAAACATTCCAAATGCATCCAGCTTTAAAGTAAAGGTTATTCCCTGAGCAAATTCAAATAATTTGAAGGTAATTGTTTCCCCGCTCAAAATCTGGGGCAGGACCAAAAAGGCAATAATCAGAAAGGTTATAATTGTCGCTATGACTGTAATGCCGTCTCTTAAATTTGGTTTATTCTTAAATAAAGGCAGTATGAATGCTACTATTAGTGAAGGCAGTAACGCATAAATTAAAATTTCTCCGTTCATCTTAATGAAGTTTACTTTTTAAACTACTTTTTAAATTTACTTTTTAAACTACTTTTTAAATTTTTAATTTCAGATAACTTTTTGCATCTAACTGAAAATTTTTTGAATTATCTTGCAAGCTATTTATAAACTCCGCCTGCTGACTACTCCAATCTTTATTATCTGCTGACTTTATCCATTTAACATAAAAATTCAAAAATTTTAGCCGTTCCCAGAAATTTTTTTCTTTAAATTTTGATTCCATATTTTTTTAATTTTTTAAATTTTCCATTAAAGTGCTAATATCTATATTTCCAAATTTTCTGTAAATGATTATTGCCAATGCCAGTCCGACTGCAATCTCTGCTGCTGAAATCGCCATGATAAACATAACAAATGTCTGTCCCGAAGCATCAGCTATGAAAGATGCAGTTGCTGCGAGATTTAAATTTACTCCGTTAATTGCTATCTCAACACACATCAGAAATTTTATGAAATTTCTCTGCGTCAGTGTTCCGGATATTCCTATAAAAAATAAGAGTGTTCCAAGTACCAGATAATAGGTAAGGGCTATCATTTTACTTTATTTACCTTGTTTTCTTCTTTTTCTTTAAATGCCAATATTATTGCCCCGATTACTGCGGCTGTTAAAAGTAATGATAGTGCCTCAAACGAAAGTAAAAAATTTCCGAATAAATTTATTGCGATATTATTTGCCGAAATTTCGCTGATTTTGCACGATGTTTTTGTACAATATTCATTCCCTACATTCAAAAAAGCGTTTGTGATAAGTGCAAACAATATTATTCCGGATAATATGCCAAAAATGGAAGCAGCATTATGTTTCATTTTTTACATTTTATTTTATTCGTTTTTTGTGAGCATTATCGCAAATAACATTAACACAATTACACCTCCGATATAGACCAGAATCTGAACTGCTGAAAGGAAAAATGCCTTTAATGTTATATAAAGGACAGCCATAATTATAAATGTCCCTGCCAAATATACAGCCGAATGAACAATGTCTCTTGAAATTATTACTGCAACTGAAAAAGCAATTGCCAATATTCCGCAAACAAAAAATAAAATTTCTTCCATCGGATTTGTTTTTTATTATGTGCCTTGCTTTTTATTTTTACCAACGCCTGTTACGGGCAATCTTGTAAATTTCCTTGATCATGTCGGTTAAAGATAATATCCCTCTCATTTCTTTGCAGTCATCTACAACTATCAGGCGATGAATATGCCTGTTTCTCATTACCTCACAGGCGTATTTAATTGTTTTATCCATTTCAATAACTTCGGGAGAAGGATGCATTATTTCTGTAACTTTGACATCATCAAAATTTCTTCCGAATGCTTTTGGAATATCTGTCTCTGAAATAACTCCCACCGGCTCACGCCTTTGATTTACAACAACAACTGCATGGATACTTCCCTCAACTAAAATATACACTGCTTCTATAATTGTTGTGTTCTCGGGAACAGTAATTGTCCCAAAAGTCATTATGTCCCGGACCTTCGTTTCCTCTATTTTTTTCATTTTAAATTTAAATTTAAATTTTATAAATTTTCTTGTTAATTTATCTTTAATTTATTTTTCTTGTTAATTTATCTTTAATTTATTTTTCTTGTTAATTTATCTTTTGTGTAATCGGCCATTTCATAAATATTTGTCAGGTATATTGCATGTTTCGGACAGACCTCTTCACATAATCCGCACCACATACAACTTCCGGTATCAACTATAAAATTATAATCGTTTGCATTTCTTGTTTTTTCGTGGCCGAGTTTTAGTTCTATTTTTATGGCATTAACAGGACAAGTTCTCACACACACGCCACAAACAATGCATGTGTTTGCATTAACTTTTTGCAACCCTTTATAAGGACGGTTCCTTTTTTCCTTCGGATATTGCAAAGTAACATTTTTCCTGAATAATGCTGCCTTTATTGTTACCCACATTCCTTTAAGGATTCCTGTAATGAACATCGTATTTTGTAAATATCTGTTTGTTATTAATTTTGGTTGTTTATTTATTAAAATTGATATTAAATTAGTATTATTAATTAAAATAGTATTAGACTATATTTATTTTATTGTTTTATTCTAATTTTTATGAATCTATTTATTAACTGGTGCTGGCCCACTAAAATTGGGATAATTATATATTTGTTTTTTTACTATTATAGTCATTTTGACATCTTTTGATAATATTGTTTTTATCCATATATTTATTCTTTAAATCATAATATGTAATATTGATGTTCAAAATAAATAATCAAAAGTTGAAATTTTCACTATAATATTGATGTTCAAAATAAATAATCAAAAGTTGAAAA
>MNZY01000127.1 GCA_001873845.1 Candidatus Altarchaeum sp. CG2_30_32_3053
TCCTTATAATCCAAAAACAAGCATAAAACGGATTCCTTATAATCCAAAAACAAGCATAAAACGGATTCCTTATAATCCATTCAACGGGTTAAATTTTATCAGGGAAAATTTAAAGGAGTATAATCAGAAAATATAGTAAATTTGCTAACCTTTTGCATAGTTATCAAATTTACGAGTATAGTCATTTTACTGCAAAAAGTCAGTAAAATGACCATAATCACATTAAATTAAAGGCACGAGTTCATCCACTGTAAGAGACAACTTCAGCTTTGCCCCCTGTTTTGTATTTCTTCTTTTTAATTCCTTTTCAATCTTTGGCGTAATCCTTGCTCTGTATGAATCCCATTCTGGTGCCAGCTTTGTTTCCAGTCCGCAGTCTTTTGAAAAACGTTGAATTAAAATATTCCTATCTAAATTTTCAACAAAATCTGCAACCAGATTTATATATTCGGTCTCGCTTAAAGGACGGTAAGTTCCATTTATATATTCCTTTGCCAGTTCTGTGCCTTTCATTACAATCGTAGGATAAATTTTAACCGCATCAATTTCAAGTGCTGACAGCATTCGTGCTGTTTCAATTGTTTCTGTCCTTGTTTCATAAGGCAATCCAATCATAATGAAAAACAAAACATAGATTCCTCTTTTATGCGCTTCCCTGACTACTCTGATACATTCTGCTGTTCCGTGTCTGCGGTTTGTTTTTTCAAGTGTATGTTCATGCATGCTCTGCTGCCCGATTTCAAGCCAGATTTCATATCCCTTTTTCACATATCCGGCAAGTAAATCCAGAACTTCATCAGGCAAACAATCCGGCCTTGTTCCTATACTTAATCCAATAATCTCTTTATTTTCTAAAATTTTATCGTAAATTTCCTTTAAAATTTCAATCCGTTGATATGTGTTAGTTCCAAATGCAATATAAACCAAGCCTTTATCACTTTCACATGATTTATAATGTTTTAACTGACTTTCAATTTGTTCTGCAATACCTAAATCCTTATACGGGCGAAAACTCTCATAAGTGAACTGGCGGGCAAAATCAGGACAGAATGTACACCCATTTTTACTTAGTCGGCCATCATAATTCGGACAGGTAAAATTTCCGTTAAACGGAATCTTAAATACCTTAAATCCGTGCTTTAACCGCATATATTCTCCGAAAGGTGCATACAACATTCCTTTTTTGTAAATTTTGTCAACAACGCCTTGGTTTATTAAATTCATTTGGTAGGTCTTTTAATTATTTAATATTATTTTAAAAATTAAAATTTAAATTTAAACTAACTTTGAACTTGGTAAAATGGAATATGGAATCAAAATAAACAGGAAGGATGATGTTGTTGCTGTTGAAAGAACAACAAAGGAAAGCATAATAACTGTTCAAATCCAGGAAAGAAGGAATGCAAATCCAGTTCTAAATGTCCGCACAGGAATAAATTTTTTAAACCACATGATTGAAACCCTTGCATTCAGGTCGGAATTTAACATGGATGCCGATGTCCGCACAGAAATAAATTTTTTAAAACATGTTGTTGCCGAAGATACTGGAATTGTGATTGGAACTGCCTTCTTTAAAATTTTTGAGGAAAAAATACAGAAAGGAATCAGGGGAAACGGATTTTTCAGTGCTGTGATTGATGAATCGCAGGCGATGGTTTCAGTAAGCGTTGAGGGAAGGCCAAATTTATACTTTGATAAAATTTCTAACGGCTTACGGTTTGATGATGTTGAAGACATACCATCTGCGGATTTGAAAAATTTTTTGTCAGGGTTTGCGCTGGGAATGAAGGCAACCCTACATATCTGCTCTGAATTCGGAGAAGACCCTCATCATGCGTGGGAGAGCGTATTCAGGGCGCTTGGAGAGGCGATTAAGGAAATGTTTGAAAATGACGAAAAGCGGAAAAATTTAATAACAGGCGTAAAGGGAACAATTGAATAAGAATATAAATTTTTAAAATTTAAAATGGCGCGAATTGCTTTATACACTGCAACAACATGTGTCAAATGTCCAGCTGCAAAGAAAATACTTGCAGAGGTTGTCCATGAGTTAAATTTAAAAGAAGGTGCTGATTACGAAATCAAAAATATAGATGAAGGTGATAATCTTATAGAAGCACTGCAAAAACAGGTTGCGGCAACTCCTTCCCTGCTTATTGATGACGAATTAATTTATAACGGAGAGGTTCCAAATAAGGATGAACTATTGGAAATGCTGAAAGAAAAATTTAAATAATAAAAGTTTAAATTTGCTATTCCGGTTTGGCGATATCATCATTAATCAGAGGCACGAAGAATCATCATAATATAAATTCCAACGATAAAATTTCCGTCAGCAGACCTCTATTTTTCCCTCAACAAACTCCTTTCTTAAATTTTCAAATTTTTCATTTGTCAATTCCCCTTCAAAGATTTTTTTTATCCTTCCTTCCAGATCACTGACCTTTGCATTATCCGCGGGAATTATTGATGCGCAAGCAATGTACGGCTCTGTAATTGAAATCCCGATTTGTGACAGCAGTTTAACTTCAACCTGCCTGATTTGTGTATGTAATTCACTGTAAATTTTATCCGCAATACGAAATGCCATAACATTATAAAGTTTTCCTATGTGATTTACAGGATTCTTGCCGGCAACTGCCTCCATACTCAAAGGTCTCTGGAACGGAATTATGCCATTAACCCTGTTTCCCCTTCCTACTGCTCCGTCATCGCCCTGTTCAGCAGATATTCCGGTTAATGTCAGATATATGTTGCCTTTTCCTTCCCTGTTTTTTCTGACATCAGCCGTATTCAGATAGATTCCTTTACTTCCATTCTCGCCAAGGTCAATGCCCTTTTCATTTAATGAAATTTCACTGTCTGAAATTTTTGACTCAACAAATTTCCTTATTTCCTCCATTATTTTGCCCTTGTATTTCCAGTAGCCTGTTTCGCTGTCAACAAATTTTGATACAAATCCCATTGCTATCGTCAGGTCTAATTTTTTATCAATTCTGGTTCCCATAATTTTAACATCCTCGCCGCTGTAAGGATATTTTTCCTTAAATTTTTTTGAATTTAAATACATTTCAAGCTCCTTAATAGTCCTTTCTGTAATTGTAAGTGGCGCATAACCGATTCCGATAGAGGTGTCGTTTGCCAGAATTTTTCCGCTGCTCAATGCATCTTTCCCCTCATAAACGCCAACAAGGTCAGTAGAGCTGCTTTTTGTTTCAATCATAAATATAATCTGCTTTTTGTCGTCCGGATTGACAAACCTGTAATTTTCCTTTATGAAATTTTTTGCGGACTGTTCTGCAATTTCTGCAAGCGGAATAACTTTATCTCCAACTTTTGTGGTTGCCCTTCCTGAAAAGAACATAACCATTGGCTTTAAAAATTTTCCTCCGCCAAATTCAACATCCACATTTCCCCCGACGATCTCAAGTTTATCAACATTGTGATGCAGTATTGTTCCGAAGTGTTCAATGTAATATTTGCTTAAATTTCGCGAGAATGCCTCTGCGATGCTGTCTGCCATATAGTCAGGATGTCCGAGTCCTTTTCTTTCAACGATTTCAATCCTTGATTTATCAGTGGAATTTCCTTTATGTTCCTCTATGTAAAATTTCATTTTAGATTTTTAATTTGTTTCTTATTTATTTGTCTATTTAAATTTGACTTTATAAATTAGTTATTCTTAAAATAAATTAATATAATGAAAATCCAAAATTCACAACTGGAAAAATTTAAGAACTTGCACAGAAAATCGTTCAAATTTATAAATTTAGACCCTCTCCAAAGGGGCGGGATTTTGAGCAAAGAAGCAAGGAAAATTCTGGACGAATGGGCAGACGGATACAGTGTTTGTGATTATTGTGGGGGCTGTCTTGACAAAATAAAGAATCCCCCGATAGAAGAATTTGTCCATGAAATTTTACCGGAATTTTTGGGAACTGACATAGCACGAATAACAAACGGAGCGAGAGAAGGTAAATTTCTGGTAATGCACGCCATCGCAAAAGAAGGTGATTATGTAGTTATGGATCAAAATGCCCATTACAGCAGTTATATTGCCGCTGAAAGGTCACGACTGAAGGTAAAATTTGTTCCGAATTCCGGATATCCTGAATTTAAAATTAATGTGGATGATTATGCAAAGGTTATTGACGAAGTTAAAAACAAAACGGGAAAATTTCCCGCGCTGGTATTGCTCACATATCCTGATGGCAGTTACGGAAATTTACCTGATGCGAAAGCGGCCGGAAAAATTTGTAAAGATTATAATGTTCCATTCCTGCTTAACGGTGCCTATTCTGTCGGAAGAATGGAAATTAATGCCTCTGACTTTAATGCGGACTTTATTGTCGGTTCAGGACATAAATCAATGGCTGCAAGCGGTCCGATAGGTGTTTTGGGAGCAAAAAAAATTTATGAGGAAATTTTATTCAGAAAATCAGAAAGGTATAAAATAAAGGAGATTGAACAACTTGGCTGCACGGCAAGAGGACTGACGGTTATCACTTTAATGGCGTCATTTCCTCATGTTTATGAAAGGGTTAAACACTATGATGAAGAAATAAGGAAAGCAAGATATTTTTCGGAAAAAATTGGAAATTTGGGAATAAACCAGTTGGGGGAAAAGCCGCACAATCATGATCTGATGTTTTTTGAATCGCAAAAACTGTTTGAAATTTCCCAAAAGCATAAACAGGGGAGATTTTTTCTTTACAGTGAATTGAAAAAGCAGGGAATTATCGGAATAAAGCCGGGATTAACGAAAAATTTTAAGTTAAGCACTTATGCGTTAAGCGATGAGGAAATTAAGAAGGTTATTGATGCGTTTGGGGAAATTGTAAAGTTAGATCAGTTATGTGCCAAATAAAAGTGAACATAAATTTATAGAAATTAATTAAATTGTAAAGTTAAATCAGTTATGTGCCAAATAAAAGTGAACATAAATTTATAGAAATTAATTAAATTAATTAAATATTCCAGGACATAATTTAATTTAAACATTTACAATACAATGTTTACAATACAATGACAAATAAAATTGCTTTGTGGATAGAGCCGAAAAATATAGTCGGAGCATTGGGAAAGATTGCAGGAAAGATTGCCGGATTTAACGGGAATATTCTTTATATTGAGCAGTTTGAAAGAGCAGGAAGGATGTGGTTGTATGTGGAAATTGAGACCGATGAACCGGATAAACAAAAAACAGCGGAAAAATTTGAAATTTTAATCACAGGACTGAAGGAACTGGATGTTGTTTTATCTGTTGAAAATGTTTCGTCTTTCAGTGAAATTTACGGAAAAAGAATCATAGTGATTGGAGGCGGGGCACTGGTTGCAGCAGTTGCAAACGGAGCAATCAGCGAGGCAGATAGACATAACATAAGGGGAGAGAGAATCAGCGTTGATACAATTCCTGTTATAGGGGAGTATGAAATTGCAGAAGCAGTGAGAGGAGTGGCAAGGTTGCCGAGAGCAAAGACAGTAATACTTGCCGGCTCATTGATGGGTGGAGAAATTTCAAAGGCGGTTGAAGAAGTGAAGAAATGCGGAATTACAGTAATATCTTTAAATATGGCCGGAAGTGTTCCGGATCATGCTGATTTGGTTGTCACAGACCCGATTCAGGCAGGAGTTATGGCAGTAATGGATGTTGCATCAACGGCAAAATTTACAATAGATAAATTAAAATCAAAAAAAAGGGTCTTTTAAAAAAATATGGCATACAAAAGAGAAGAAGAAAAATTTAAAGTCATTGCAAAAGAACGTGTTGAAATTTTATTCGGGCTGGCAAAAACAGTTGCCGGTGAATCAGCAAAGGAATATGTTAAATCAGCACTAAGAATAGCGAAATTCTGCAACCTGCGGCTTGGAAAGAAAAAAGCGTTATTCTGCGGGCAATGCCTGACCTTTTTCAGTTCGGAAAATTCAAGAGTCCGGCTGAATCCGGATAAAAAAAGGACCGAAATTTTATGTTTGAATTGCGGGCATAAGCGGTTTTACGGGTACGGAATGGAGAAAAATACGGATGGAGGGGACGAAAGAACGGAGGGGACGAAAGAAAGAATGGACAGAAAGAAAGAATGGACAGAAAGAAAGAATGGACAGAAATACAATAATTATTCCAAATCATAATTTATAAAATAATAATCACAATGGAAAACTTTCCCGAAGAAGGCGAACTTGTTTTAGGTACTATAAAAAAGACATTTGACCAGGGGGCGTATGTTGTCCTTGAAGAGTATAATAAAGAAGGTTATCTTTCCTTAAAGGAAATTTCGCTTAAATGGATAAAGAATATTCATGATTATGTCAAAGAGGGGCAAAAGGTTGTTTTAAAGGTAATCAGAGTTGAGCGGGAGAGAGGTGCCATAAATTTATCATTAAGGACAGTCTCGGATGCGGAGAGAAAAGCAAAAACAGAGGATGTTAAGAGAGTTCAAAAAGAGGAAAAATTTATTGAATTTGCAGGAAACGAACTGAAAATAAGCAAAGACAAAATAAGAGAAATTTTAGCCCCGCTTGAAGATAAATACGGAACAATTTATGATGGAATTGAGAAAATAGCCAATGACAATGCGAATGTGGAAATTTTGAACTGCGGCGATGTATTAATGGAAAATTTAGTCGGGCTGATAAACAGGAATGTAAAAGTCAAAAAGATTGAAGTAAGCGGATTTGTTATGTTAAAAAATTACGATGCCGACGGGGTTGAAAAAATAAAAAAAATTTTTAAGGAGGTTATTTCGAAGAATGCGCTCATAACTTATGTAGGGGCACCTGTTTATAAAATAGAGGTTATTTCAGACGAATATAAGACGGCCGAGAAAAAATTAAAGTCTGTGTCGGAAAAAATTTTGAAATCCGCAAAGGAATTAAATTGCACGGCAAGATATGCAAAGGATGTAAAGGAATTATCGCTGCATGAAAAGTAATATCAAAATCAAAGACAAAATCAAAGACAAAATCAAAGACAAACAAAACAATAAATGAAAATTAAGTTCTTAAAAATTAAGCCCTTAAATTCTAATTAATAAAATTTAATAAAATTTAAAATTAACAAAACTTAATTTAAAAATGTACCCACAGGGACCGTCGGCTTATGACAGAGGAATTACCATCTTTAGCCCGGATGGAAGGTTATTTCAGGTTGAGTATGCAAGAGAAGCAGTGAAAAGAGGAACGACAACGATAGGAATTTGTTTTAACGATGGCGTTTTGCTGGCAGTAGATAAAAATATAATGTCCAAACTAATAGTTCCTGACTCAATAGAGAAGATTTTTACAATTGACAACCATATTGCAGTTGCTGTTTCAGGACTGGTTGCCGATGCCAGAAGATTAGTCGCCGATGCACGACTGATGTCGCAAAGGCATCGCTTGTTATATACCGAACCGATAACTCCATTTTCACTAACCTCACAGATATGTGAAGAAAAGCAGGTCTATACCCAGTGGGGAGGTGCAAGACCATTCGGAATCTCGCTGTTAATTGCAGGTGTCGTGAGTAATGAATGGCAGTTATTTGAAACGGATCCGAGTGGCGCATTTACCAGGTGTTATGCCTCTGCAATAGGTATGAAGAAGAGAGAGGTTGAGGAAATTTTTGAGAAAAAGCACGAAGTCAGTATGAATAAAAAAGAAGCAATGAAACTGGCTCTGTCTGCTTTAAATTTTGTTGCAGACGGAAAGACGAATGCAGAAAATGTAGATATGACCATGATAGAAAAAAATGTTGAAAAAATAAAGAAAGAAGAGATAAGTGAAATTTTGGAAGATGTAAAGAAAGAATACAAACAGATAAAAGATAATGAAGGAAGGGGTAAAGAAGGAAGGGATAAAAAGGAAAAGAAGTAAAGAATATTATAGATATTACCTCGCGAATACTTGGAGATTTATAAAATATTCAGAACATTTTCAAAATGCTTCGAAAGTATTTTGAAAGATTAAAATTTTATTGGTTTTAGTATTTAAAAAATTCAGGAGATTTTTCAAAGATTAAAAACTTGCAATAATCAACTCTATGTTACGCTCATGTTGTTTGGAGATTTTAAATTTCTAATGAAATTTAAAATAAGATTGAAATCCGGAGATTTCAGTATTCAAAAATTTCATTTTGAAATGCCCATAAATTTTAAATAAATTTAAAATGATAAGTTTGGATAAAACAGTTACAGCCCGATTAAAAACACAGGGGGAAAATTTTGAAGTTTTGGTAGATCCTGATTTGGCATTTGCATATAAACATAGTGATGAGACAAAAGATGCAAGAGATGTAATAGCAAGCGAATTTATTTTTAAAGATGCAAAAAAAGCCGAGAAAGCAGCAACATCAAATTTACAAAAAGTCTTTGGAACCGAAGATGTGAACATTATTGCCGGAGAGATTATAAAGAAAGGAGAGATTGAATTAACAACGGCACAAAAGAAAAATATACTTGAAGAACGAAAAAGACAAATCATTGAATACATTGTCCGAAATTCTATGAATCCGCAGACAAATGCCCCGAATCCGCCTGCGAGGATTGAAGCGGCAATTGAGCAGGCAAGAGCTAAAATAAAATTTGAGAAGACAGCAGAACAGCAGATTGAAGGTGTGCTGAAGAAAATAAGGGAATTCGTTCCGATAAGGTTTGAAACGGTAAAGATTGCGGCAAAAATCCCGTTTCAATACGCTGGAGGGGTACATTACACTTTAAAAAACATAAAAATTTTAAAAGAAGAATATACTTCTGACAGCGTGTTGATTATGGTGGAAGTTCCTGCAGGGATACAAACCGAAGTGCTTGGAAAATTGAGCGCATTAACAAAAGGAGATGTTGAGACAAAAATTTTAAAATAAGACCGAACTTTTACAAATATAAACAATAAAAAAATGTGCGGAATAAGTGCGTATATCGGAAAGAATAATAATGCAGCGGAGATTGTATTTAACATGCTTTCCCGCCTGGAATACAGGGGCTATGATTCAGCAGGTATCGCTTATATAAAAAAAGGAAAACCGGCTAAAATTTCCGTTGTCAGGGATAAAGGAATGGTTGAAGATGTAAAAGAACAATATATTCCAGAGCATTCTGATTTATGTATCGGACATACGAGATGGGCAACACATGGAGAGCCGTCAAAAATAAATGCCCATCCACATCTTGACTGTAAGCAGGAAATCGCTATTGTCCATAACGGTATCATAGAAAATTATATCGCCCTGAAGAAAATGCTTGAAGATGAAGGGCATAAATTTGTATCCGCAACAGATAGTGAAGTATTGGCACATCTAATAGAAAAATTTTATGACAATGATAATGTTTTAACCTTAGAAGACGCTGTCAGACAGGCAATTGCCTTATTAAGGGGAAGTTATGGAATTGCAGTAATAAGTAGCAAAGAGGAAAAAATAGTGGCAGCACGATTGGGAAGTCCCATTATTGTTGGAATCGGAAAAGACGAGAATGAATATTTTGTTTCTTCGGACACAAATGCTTTACTTCCCTATACAAATTCAACAATTCCCCTGAATGATGGAGAAATAGCCATATTGACAAAAAATGACTGTAAGATTATAAACAAGGATGCGATTCTAATGCAAAAAAAAATAGAAAAAATTTTATATAATCTGCAGTCGGCAGAAAAGGGAGAATATGCACATTACATGCTGAAAGAAATTTTTGAACAGCCAAGAGTGATAAATGAAACGATGCGTGGAAGATTGAGGATTGAAGAAGGGATTGTAATGCTCGGAGGAGTTAGAATGAAGGATGAAGAAATAAGAAGCATAAGCAGGATTGTGTTTATTGCCTGCGGAACCTCTTTACATGCAGGGATGTTAGGAAAATATTTGATAGAAGAAATTGCAAGAATTCCAGCAGAAGCAGAGTATGCATCGGAGTTTAAATATAAATTTCCTGTGTTAGACAAAAACACACTGGTTATAGCAATAAGCCAATCTGGAGAAACAGCAGATACGATTGCATCATTGAGAGAAGCAAGGGCAAGAGGTGCAAATACGATTGGAATTGTGAATGTTGTAGGAAGTACAATAGCAAGAGAGGCAGAAAAAGGTATTTATGTTTATGCCGGTCCTGAAATCGGAGTTGCCTCAACAAAGGCATTTACCGCGCAGGTAACTGCCTTATATTTACTTTCGTTGTATTTCGGAAGAATAAGAAATACGATTTCCGGCTTTGCATTAAGAGAACTCGTTGAGGAATTCGCGAGAATTCCTGAAAAGGTTCAAAAAATTTTAGACAATGCAAATGCCATAAAAGACATTGCTGATGAATTTTACAATTACAGGGACTTTTTATATTTGGGGAGGGGCTATAATTTTCCGGTTGCTCTGGAAGGAGCATTAAAACTGAAGGAAATTTCATACATACATGCAGAGGGTTATCCTGCCGGAGAGATGAAGCACGGGCCGATAGCAATGATAGATGAAGGTTTTCCGACAATGGCTGTATTGATTAAAGATAATGTTTATAATAAAATAATGAGTAATGTTGAAGAAATAAAAGCAAGGCACGGAAGAATTGCAGCAATTACAACAGAAGGGGATGACAATGTTAAAAAAATTTTGAAAAAAGATGATAAAGTAATGGACATTCCGGAAACACTTCCTATCTTTTATCCGTTCCTGACAGTCGTTCCGCTTCAGTTATTTGCGTATTTTTGTGCATTAAAATTAGGAAAAAATGTTGACAAGCCGAGAAATTTGGCAAAAAGCGTTACGGTGGAATAAGATGCAGGTTGCGAAGGTTTGAAATTTTTCCGGATTTTAAATATTTATTTGCATTCCTAATTATTCTTTTATTCTTTCAGTCGATACTTTCCTTTTATCTCCCTGATGTTTCTGCTTCCGGTTAGAAATAATGCAATCTTTAATTCATCCATAAATTTATTTAAAAATTTTCTTAAATTTTCCATTGCCCTTCCTTTATCTATATTTTCCAGAATTTTCTCGTCTTTGCCTGCATAAATTTCTCTCAAAAATGGCAGAGACATTCCAACGACATCGGCATTCAGCGCAAAACACTTTGCCGCATCAATACCATTTCTTATTCCGCCGCTTGCGATGATTTCTAAATTTCTTTTGTTTTTTAAGGAGGTTAGACCTATAAGGGACTTAACAGTGGGAATCCCCCAATCATAGAAAAGTTCAGCAGACGGATTCGTACCTCTTTTTCCTTCAATTATTGCCCAGTTTGTCCCGCCAGACCCTGCTGTATCAATACAATCCACATTTAAAGCACTTACATCCTCATAATTTAATCCTGTTCCGACCTCTTTTATGATAACCTTTATACCTTTGCTTCTTAAACCTGCTGAAATCTCATTTATTTTGTTCTTTAAATCTTTAAAATTCCGGTTTCCGTTTGGCTGAAAACACTCTTGTAATGGATTTAGATGAAAGGCAATTGCATCGGCATTAATGTGTTCTGCCGCCTGGACACAGTCATTGTTTGTCATTCCATAATTTAACTGAACAGCTCCAATATTGCCTATAACAACAGGGGGGCATTTTGAAATTTTATATGTCTTTGCCAGTTCTGGATTTTCTATCATAGGTCTCTGGCTTCCAACCATGAACCCTGTTCCAAATTCGGACGCTATTTCAGAAAGGATTTCATTGATTTTTCCTCCTTCCTCAAATCCGCCCGTAATTGCTTCAATTATTACAGGAAATTTTAGTTTCTTTCCAAGAAAATTTGTTTCTAAATTTATCTCATCAAAGTCAATTTCGGTAAGTGCCCTGTGCGTCAGCAAAATTTTTTCAAATCCGGCACTTCCGTACTCTACATTGTCGTGCAAGGCAAGCATTATATGTTCCTTTTTTCTTGAATTGTTATTTTTCATTTTTTGGTGATTTTTTTACAATTGTTGATTTTGCTCTTTTTATTATTTGTTTATAAAATGTGTCAAACGAAATATTTAATATATTTGTTGTATTTATGGTGCATGTGCCTGCTGCGGTGTTATTGCCTCCAGCTGTTGTATTGTCCCTGGCAGCGTTATTGTTTGCTGTGTTATTGTTTCCATTAGTTGTATTATTTTCTGCTGTATTGTTGCTTGTTGCTGTAATATTGCTTGTTGCTGTAATATTGCTTGTTGCTGTAATATTGCTTGCGGATGTTGTATTGTTTCCATTAGTTGTATTATTTTCTGTTGTATTGTTGCTTGTTGCTGTAATATTGCTTGCGGATGTTGTATTATTCCTCGTTGTATTATTGCTTGTTGCTGTAATATTGCTTCCGGCTGATGCATTATTACCCGCTGTGCTGTTTGCTGTATTGTCGCTTCCGGATGTTGTATTATTCCCACTTGTATTATTGCCTGTTGAGATATTATTGCTTTCAATGGCTGTATTGTTCTCTGTTGTTGTATTTTTATTTGTACTTATATAGAAATTATCGTACTCTTTATAAATTTTTCCCGCGTCCGTATTGTCTTCAACTATTACATTAGCTTTCCCATATTCTGCAATTGGTTTATAAAAAGAGTACATTATTGGAAAGGTTTCATCGTTATAAATATTCGTTGTTGTTTCCTGGTCTCCTGTAAAAAAGAATAAATAGAAATTGGTTGCTTCCCCCGATGGCAGAAGTTTTCTCATAAAAATTACAGAATCAGTCGGCTTTGTGAAATCCTTGATAACTTTGTTACCTTTTAATATTTTAGCAGACCAGAATAAAGTATAGACCCTCATTAAATTATTTGTTCCTTCATAATAATCATAACTCGCAGAATTTAATAAAAATCTCCTTGAACCTTTTTCCCCGCTGATCTTTATAAACTCCTCTTTCTGCAGCACCTGACCTTCGTTCTTTAATTCCACCGCGCCAAAGAGAACAGTAATATTAGGATTAGAATCACTTATTATGTCCTTAAGCCATGTCTGATCAGCAGAGTACCATTCATCTTGCTGAACATTTCCACTTCTGGCCTGATGTGTTTCAGGACCTGCTTCAAATTGAACAGCATATAAAACATTAACTTCATCAAAATCATATTCAATGTGTTTTACTTTGTCAGCGGTAAAATTTTGTTCATACCAGTCAGCAGCAAAGACCGATGAAAATGCTGATGATGATAAGGCAAACAACATGAAAATACCTGATATTAGATTTATTAAATTTATTAAATTTTTTGTTTTATCTTCATATTTTATTTTTCTGTTTATAGTTTCCATTTTTCTATTTTTATTTTTCAACAAATTCCTTATGTATCGCCTTAACTATATTTTCGCTGAATTTTTCTTCAACAACAAAGGATATATTAACCTCTGATGATCCCTGTGCAATCATAATTATGCTTGCATCATTGTCCGCAACTATTTTAAATATCTTTGCAGCAACGCCTTTACTCCCTGCCATACCCGCACCGATTACAGCAATAATTCTGACATTATCCATTACTTCAATCTTTCTTATTCCTGAATTTAAACCATTTGTAATTGCTTCAACTGTATTTTCAACATCGCTTTTCTTTACCATCAGGGATAAATTTGATTCAGAAGAACCGGATACCATTATAATATTTATTCCTCTGTTCCCAAATTCGGAAAAAATTTTTCCAATAATTCCAGGTGTTTCGGCCATTCCTACACCTTTAATATTTATAATTGATACATCTTTCATCATCGTTACGGCTTTAACTATCTTGTCAATTATTTCCTCTTTTTGAACAATGACAGTTCCTTTGTCATCAGGTCTGAATATACTTTTAACCCTTACAGGAATTTTTGCGTCCATTGCCGGCTCTATCATCCTTGAATACATAACCTTTGCACCAAATAATGCCAGATCCATTGCTTCGGCATAAGATAACCGTCTTATAATTTTTGCGTTTTTTGTAATCTTGGGATCTGCTGATAATACGCCTTCAACATCCTTTATTATCTGAACTTCGCAGGCTTTCAGGTGTTTTGCAAGCAAGGCAGCAGTATAGTCAGAACCCCCTCTTCCCAATGTTGTCGCAGTTCCTTTTTTATCTGCAGCAATAAAGCCCGCAACAACAGGAACTGTGTCTTTTTCTATTAAGGGCATTAAATTTTTATTTATTGTCTCGTTAATTGCCTGCAATGGTCTTGCATGTGAAAAATTTGAGTCAGTAATAATTCCTGCTTCATAACCTGTTAAAGGATATGTTTTAATCCCCATATCTTTCATCGCCCCGCTGACTATACAAATGGACATCTTTTCCCCGAACGACATAACAAAATCCATAAATTTCGGATTAATTTCTTCCGGGTACCCCAAACCAATCAAGGTAATTCTTAATTTTTCAAGCATCGCTTTTATTTTCTCCATAGTAGCATTTAAAATTTTTTCATCTGCAATACATTCTTTTGCTGTGCTATAATGCAATACAAGTATTTCTTCATAAAAATTTTTTGCCGCATCTTCAACCGCTATTGCAGGAAGGTTTGAAATTTTTTCTGAAATTTCTATGAGTTTATCTGTAACTCCATATAGTGCTGATACAGTAACAACTACTTTATGATTTTCCTGTTCTTTTTTGACTATTTCACAAATTTTCTTTATATTTTCTCCTGTTGAAAGGGCAAACCCCCCGAATTTTAATACAATGATTTTTTTGTCCATTTAATTTATCCATAGATTTATCCGATTTATCTTAAATATTTAGAAAATAATTAAATTTCAAAATTTAAATTGTTTTTCAGTTTTTGTAATTTATTATTTTTGTAATTTGTTCCTGCCTTTTTTGTAGTTTCCAATCAACAATGAAACCTTCCCATTAACATTTAAATTTTCGTTATTCGCTAAATATGGTTGAGTGCCAAATAGAGGTAGGCCATTGGTTTAATTAGACTGCTATAATAACCTACCTACAAAGTAGATCGTATTCTTGTGTAATAATCTGTGTATAAGTGGTGGCTACATCTATATAAATCTTATGGAGCTTTTTTAAAAGCTACCGCTGTACTTAGACTAATGAGCCACCTCTTTTATATTAAATTTTTCATAAATAAATTTAAA
>MNZY01000077.1 GCA_001873845.1 Candidatus Altarchaeum sp. CG2_30_32_3053
TCAACAGTTTCAATTATATTAATGGGAAAAAATTCTCGTTTCAATTGGTTGGTGACATTTAATTCGGTCAATTTTCTCATTTAGCCGATAGTCATGTATAATTAATTTTGTAAATTTTTAAAATTACCCGTAAATTTTTTGATGGTGGGAAAAACGGGTTTTATTGTCGCCGTAAAATTAATTTGTTCAACACTTCTCTCTCAGAAACAGGACTTTCATCTTTATAACCGACAGCGATTACCGCAACCAATTCATATCTTGATTTATCAATATTCAGCACTTCATTGAGTTTTTCTTTATTTTTTAAAATTTCTCCGAGCCAGCAGGTTCCAAGATTTAAATTTTCTGCTGTTAAAAGCATATTCTGAATACACGCACCAATAGCAAGCATGTCCTTTGTTCGGTCATAACACATATTGCTATCCATGAATACACAAATACAAACATTACTTTCGGTTATGATATTCCAATAAGAAGTAAATTTTGAAATTTTGTCTTTTTTGCCTGCTTTTAACACGCAAAATCTCCACGGCTGATTATTCAGTCCCGATGGCGACCATCTTCCCGACTCTAAAATTTTCAGGACTTTTTCTTCTTCAACATCTAAATTTTTAAATTTTCTTATACTTCTTCTGCTTTTTATTAAATTTTCAATATCGGTTTTCACTTTCTGACACAATGAATTATCTCATCTCAATCTTTTTCCCTGCTTTAAGACAATCCATGATTATGTTCCCGTAGTATGTATTCCTTAAAATCCGGACACTTCCGTTTCTGCAAAAATCGGAGAACAGAAGTTCATCATCTGCGTATATTTTCGCTTCGCCGCTAAAATTCGTGTTTGCCTTTATTGTTATGTGCTTTTTTGACTTCATTACTGAAATTCCGGCAATTCCTTCATTTTCCATACTGTGTTTTTCTTTTCTTTGGACAGGGGCAACAACAACCTCATTTCCATAACTGTATAGTTCATATTCTACATTTAATTTATCAAAGTCCCTGACAACAATTACCGGTCTTGTCAAATCCATATCTCTCATTCCATGAGGTACTTTTATTTCCATATTTAATTCGTATATTTTTTCTATCTTTCCTCCTTTTATAAATATTACCGTATCAATAATATGCGGAATCATGCCGAATTCGACCCTTCCAATTAGCCGCTGAATGGCATCTATCGGCTTTGAGGAATGTGTAACCCCGACCATTCCAACACCTGCAAGCCGCATATCTGCAAAAACTTCAAAGTCCCTTGTCTTTCGCAGTTCGTCATAAATGGTATAATCGGGTCTGACTAAAAGTAAAATATCTGCTGTTTTTTCCATATTATTTTCAAGAGGAGCATATTGCGAAATTTCATCCCTGACCTGTAAATCACGCGGGGATTCCATTGTTTTAACGATTTTTCCCTTATTCAGATAAAATTCCGCCATACCCTGTGCAAAAGTTGATTTTCCAGCTCCCGGAGGACCGCTTATTAATATTCCTTCTGCCCTTTCTTCCAGTCGTTTAAGCAATTTAGGAGCTATATTATAGTCCTCCAGTGCCTTTTTGACGAGCGGCTTAACAGCAGTAATCTCATAGCCGTCACAAAACGGGGGCTTTGCTACCACAACCCTGAAAATTCCTGCCTGTATTACACTTACGCCTCTTTCTTCAATTTCAATAAATTTATTTTCCCTTCCGTATTCATAAATTCCATCAGCATATTCCCTAATTTTTTCCTCGCTCATTCCTTCTAAAATTTTTTCCATCCGGAAATTTCCAACGCTGCCTTTTTTTGCAAAGATTACTCCTCCTTTTACATGCAAGGACAGGGTATTTTCATCAAAAAATTTAAAAATTTCTGGCTCTTTGTGGGTAAATTTTAACAACCTGACTTGGACATCATACAGTTCGGAAATTTTTGCGAGCAATCTGTCACTCGTCACTAAAACAGCATTATTTTCCTTTGCGATGTTCATTATAATTCGGTCATTCCTGTTTATCCCTGTTTCCGCTTTGTTTTCCAGTGAAGAAACAATTCTAACATTTAAATTTTCCCGCAATTTTTTTATATATTCAATTCCTTTGATTCCTTCGTCCTTTCCCTTACTCGCTATGTGTTCAAGTTCGCGGATTACTATCTCAGGGATTAAAATTTCAATCCCCTTCTTTTCTGACAGATCCTTCAAAAATTCAGCGACTTTCTCATTGATTATCACGCTTGTATCCAGTACAAATTTCATTTTAAATTTTTAAATTCTTTATCCTGCGAAATTTTACTTTCCTCTGGATGTTTCTGCTTTTGATACTTTGAGCCCCTGCCCGCCCCATAAGGTCTTTCAGCAGATGATGTCATTTTCTCAAATACAATCTGGCATATCCTCATCTTTGCATACAATGCTACCGGCATTTTTCCCAAATTTGAAATTTCAAGTGTGATTTTCCCTTCAAATCCAGGGTCAATGTAACCCGCTGTGCTGTGAATAATTAAGCCCAATCTTCCCATACTGCTTCTTCCCTCCAGCCGTGCAACCGTATCATCAGGAACTTTAACATATTCCAGGGTTGTCCCGAGCAAAAAATCACCGGGATGAACAATAAACCGCTCATTATCTTTAATACTTTTTAATTCGGTTATTTCCATGCTGCTCGTCTCTGCTTTGTTTAGAGGGTCTATAAAAGGCATTTCAACATACTTAAAAAGACGAAATTCGTTCCCCAATCGCAAATCAACGGAAGATGGCTGGATTTGAAGTTCCGGGTCCAACATGGGTTCTATACTTATATGTCCTTTTTTAATTGCCTCCTTTATGTCCCTATCTGAAAGTATCATTTTAAAAAAAATAAACTTAAACAAAGGTTCCCCAACTCATTAAATATATATGGTTGAGTGCCAAATAGAAGTAGGCCACTTATATTTTTGTAAATTATCAATTGAACTTTGAAGATTAAATAAAAATTTCAATAAATAATATTTTTGATTATAAAATTGATTGTTTTTACGTTATTTAATTTTCTATCTTCTCCTTCTGTGTAGATGGATAATTTTTTTAATTTGATATCTAAAACACAAAACACAAATAAATTTAT
>MNZY01000130.1 GCA_001873845.1 Candidatus Altarchaeum sp. CG2_30_32_3053
GCATTTCTTTTGATTAATTCCTTTACTGTTTCTGCATGCAATATTATTCTTCTGTCATCCTCTATCCTTCCATTCTTTATAGGGCAATTTAAATCTACCCTGACAAACATTGTCTTTCCTTCAAGTTCGTCCGAAGCTAAATCAGACAACGTTTTTATATCCTCAAACATTTTAAATTTTTAAATTTAGTTCTTTTATAAATTTTTAAATTTAATTAAAAATGTTAAAATATAGTCATTTTGACATCTTTTGATAATATTGTTTTTGTCCATATTTATTATTCAAATCATAATATGTAATATTGATGTTCAAAATAAATGATCAAAAGTTGAAATTTTCACTATAATTAAGATTACAAAAAATAAAAAATACGATTACAAAAAATAAAATGGACACACCAACAATAAAGGCAATAAAAATTGAAAAACCATCAGAGGCAAACATTATCATAGGGCAGGCACACTTTATTAAAACAGCAGAGGATTTATACGAGGCGATGATAAATATCAATCCTAACACAAAATTTGGAATCGCATTTACAGAAGCATCAGGGGACTGCTTAATCAGGGTTGAAGGAAATGACGAAGAACTTAAAAACATAGCAGGTAAGAACGCATTAAATTTAGCCAGCGGACACAGTTTTATAATAATAATTAAAGGAGCATACCCAATAAATTTTTTAAACGCAATAAAGAATGTTGTATCTGTCTGCAATATTTATTGTGCAACGGCAAATGATGTTGAAGTAATTGTTGCCGAAACAGAACAGGGAAGTGGAATTTTAGGTGTAATTGACGGACTAAAAAGCAGGGGAATTGAAAGCGAAACAGACATTGAAAAGAGAAGGAAATTTTTAAGGAATGTCGGGTATAAATTTTAAACATAGGAGGTAAATTTTAAGACCAAAATTGGGATAATTATATATTTGTTTTTTGGTAACTACTCAGAGGGTAGGAAATTTACCAGCGATTTTAAAATCTCAAAGATTTTAAAATATCCGAACGAAGTGAGGTTATTTTCAAATTCGCGGAGAATTTGAAAAGACACGAACGAAGTGAGCGTATTTTAAAACGCAAAGTTTTGAAAATATGAGAGCGAAGCGAACTTATTTTAAAATCTCAAAGATTTTAAAATATCCAAACAAAGTGAGCGTATTTTCAAAACACAGAGTTTTGTAAATATCCAAACAACAGCGAGAGTGTTTTTTAGATGGCTGAATAGTTACTGGAATTATTAATAAGATTATATATAAAAATTAATATTCAAACTTTAACATTCCGCATCAACGACTATAAATTTCTTATCGCTGCCATATCCGAAAAATTTATGATTGTGGTTCATAAGCTTTTTTATAATTTCTTTCCAATGTTCTTTCTCATTTTCCAGTCCCTTATTCTTTGTTCTCTTTGCCTTCAATTCCTCTGCCTTTCGGTTCGTAATTTTTTCAGCAACCCGCTCATCGTTTGTTGTCCATAAGATGTCTGATGTTGAATCGGAAAATATTCCGCTGATTCTGAAAATTTTTTCGGAAAAATTTCCGCAGGAACATACTTCTTCGCTGAATTTCCTGCATCGCCTGCAATAATAGTCGTAAATGCCGAAATTCCTTGAAACAAATCCCTCAATAAATACATATCCGAATGCGGGAATTTCATCAATAAATTTTGTGGCATAAATTTTTTCATCTGGAATGTCTGCTGCATTTATCACTTTCACTTCGGTCTTTTTTGTGAATATAAAGAGGGGGGACTTTTCAGAAACAACCACATTCACGACTTCAATTACATCTCCTTTTTTAAATTTCATCCTCTCTTTTTCGTTCCCCCAAGCTATTATTTCCGCAATGGCACTTTCATCGCCAACCCGGCATTTTAAAATATCCCTGCTGGTAAACCGGACATCGCTAATTACCTTAACCTTGACCGAAATTTCCTTTTTGGGCTTTGCATCTGCAATTGAAATAAAGGTAACCACTGTAAAAATTTAAAATATTAAAAGTGTTTATCCAATTACAATCAAAATAAAAAATATCAAAACTGTTTTTTGTTTTAAATTTATAGCCCACCTATACAATCATAATGATTTTATAAGCAATTATTGATAAAAACGTATTTGCTCAATATTTGGAGGCAATCCGCTCTTATTTTATGTAGGTACGAGGGCAATTTACCCACACTTATTGAGCAAGTTCATTTAAAATTTAAATCAAAATAAATTATCCCACCAAATGTATGTCATTAAGCAAATGAGAAAAAGGAATTAATTAAGGATATTTATAGAAAAAGGGACTTATATAAAATAATACACTTATATAGATTCTGACGCGGGAAATTTTTATCATTCTGACAAAGGATAAATTTTTCACACCACTTCGTTCGAAAATTTCAAAACAAGTTTTGAAATAGCAACAAAAGAAAATTTTGATATTGAGAAGATAAAAAAAATAAAATTGTGGAATAAAGAGAAAAATTGTGCAACTGATTTATTTTAAGTCAAATTTCATCCTTAAAAATTTCTCTTGAAATTTTAATTAAATTTTCCTCTGTTATTTCTTCAAATAAAGAAATTTCAGCAACATCGTCGTGTCCATTTTTTATTTTTTCAATATACTGCTTTTGAATTTCAAACTTTTTTAGCATAAATTTACTGTCGCAGACATCCTTCCGGATAACATTGTTGATAATAACCTTCTGAACTGTTATGTTGTGCTCTTTAAACTCACAAAGCAGTTTTTTTGTCTGATAAACAGCCAGATTTTCAGGAATACAAACAGCCATAAGACAGACATCTTCTTTGAGAAATTTAGTTATCTGCTCCGAAAGGACTTTCCATTCGTCAATGATTTCATATATTGATTTTGTTGAATTTTTTTTATAAAATTTCGTATAAACCTTTGTTGCAAAATTTAAATGTGTGATAAATTTAGACGGCATAGAAAGCAGTTTTAATGTATTTCCCAACGGTGCCGTATCCCAGATAATAATATCAAAATTTTTGCTTTTTGCAATCTTCATAATATAATCAAGCATAAATTCTTCCTCAATTCCGGGAGCAGTTCCTATATATTCAACAATACTGTAATCAACATCAGCAAAGGCACGCATAACCGCATAAATGTCATTTCCAAATTTTTCCTTCCATTTTTTTATAATTTCATCGCCTGAAATTTCAATTCCGTAAAGATTTTCTTTGATGTCTGAAATTTTGTTGGATAAATTTATGCCGAATATGTTGGATAAAGACGGGGCAGGGTCTGTTGAAAGAACCAGTGTTTTCTTTCCTTTTAAAGCAAAATGAAGTGCAATTGCTGCTGATATTGTGCTTTTTCCAACGCCGCCTTTACCGCTGAGCATTAGGACATTATGGTTTTTGATCATGTTTTTGGCATTTATTAATCAGGGATTCTGAATTCCCATTATAGTGAATTTTTCAAGTTTTGATTATTTATTTTGAACATCAATATTTGGTGCTGGCCCACTAAAATTGGGATAATTATATATTTGTTTTTTTACTAATATTTTTATAAGTTATAGAACTTACTTAGATTATTTTGTAAATGAACATAAAAAGTCAAGAATTCATATCTGCCTTGCGTAAGTCCTGAATATATTATTTTATAATCTATTTAATTAGTGTCCATCCACAAAATATAAAATTTTGAAAAAATTTTAACTTTTTCAAGGTAAATTATTATGTTTTTGACAAAAATTATGGGTTTATGTATGGACACTAATTAATCTATTTAATTAATTATATTAAAAAAGTTTAGAATGCGTAAGTCCTGGGATTTTTAAATGATATTTTCAAAGATATTTGATGTCTTTGGCTCCTCTTTACAGGATCGAAAAATTTATTTACTAAAAAAATATTTTTTTAGTAGATTTTTAAAAAATATCTCACAAATTAATTATCCCAATTTAAAGGGATTATCAAATAAAATTGATAACAAGAACTATAAATTGAAATGGGAAACTTTTGAACTTAATATCCAAAATTTAATTAGTAAATTAATATTTTTATTTAAAATGTGCACCAAGAAATCACATGCAGTGCCGGTGGATAAATATCGTGCGTTCCATCCATCGTTAAT
>MNZY01000164.1 GCA_001873845.1 Candidatus Altarchaeum sp. CG2_30_32_3053
GTTTCCATACTACATAGTACGATTTAAACCAAGATTCTACGAACAAAATCTTCAATAAATAATTAAATTTTAAACATTAAATATTTAAATAAACATTAAAATCCAGTCGGTCTCTCTCTTATAAACAGGTTATTAGACATAGACGAACCTTTACAAGTAAAAAGAAAAACATCATACGAATAAAATCTAGTCAGCCACAAAAACACACACAAAAATTTCCAAAATTTCCAAAATTTCCAAAAATCATGAAATATTGAAAATTTCATACCTCCGTCATTCAAAAATTTTTATTTTTAACAATACAGGAAGTGACGGGGGAGGGGGTCTGTTATATGGCTGTCATAAAATATTTGTAATTTCATTCCTTTCAACACCCAAAATTTCTTTTTCCATACCTTTTTCAGAAGGCATCTTGAAGAAAATAACCGAATCCTCTTTTTCATCAATAATCTTCTTCAGTTTAACCATCATTTTCTCAAAATTTGCATTTGTAACCTCTCCTTCAAAAACAGAATTCTGAATCCAGTAAAGATAAGTCCTTAAAAACTTGCAGACCTTATTTACCCTTTTTTCGTTTATATCATAGACAACTATCAGATACATTTTTTAAATCATTCATATAAGTTTTTATACCTGCAATCAGATCTTTTTCTATTTCCAATTTTTCTTCATCGGCAACAAAAAATTTCGCGCTTTTTTCTGCCGCATAAATTTCATCAATTACTTTAATCTTCCATTATAAGTTCTCATAATTTTTTCGGTTGTCTTTAAGTCATTTATCTCCTTTTTTAAGCCGGCAATATTAGACTTGTATTTTTTCTTCATCTCATCCAACACATCATCATCGTTCAAAGGGCCATCTAAAATAGCAGTATAGTTTTCAATCACATTCACCTCGTCAATCCTGCAGTTCTTCTCTGCTTTTTTCATTTTGATATATGTTTATCTCTAAATTTTTATAAAATTTAAATTTTAAATTTTCCGGATGAAATTTCACCACCACATCTTGAAACATTTATATTCTCCATCTTCAATAATGTGCCGGACAATTTTATAACACTCCAGCCGTATCAGTCGCCTGTAACTTACTTTTCTTTCAAGTGTCGGATGTTTTATTGTCGTATTTAGTCGTTCATCGTATTCTTTCAAATATACTCTTCTTCCTTCATCATTCAGATAAACACCCTTCAGCTCACTTTCAAAATGTTTCTCTGTCAGCATCTGTTTATTGACTAATTTAAATATGATTCTTTCAACAAGCAGCGGCTTAAAAATTTCTGAAATATCCAAAGCCAGCGAATACCTTCTTTCCTGCGGCTCGTGAAGGAATGAAACCGCCGGATTAAGATATGTGTTGTAAATTTCAGAAAGCGTTGTTGAATAAAGCAGGGAATTTCCAAAACTTATCAGCGCATTTATCTCATTTGTCGGAGGCCTTCTTTCCCTGTTCTCAAGCTCAAAATTTTTTAAAATTTCATTAAAATTTTTGTAATAATTGTCCCATATTTTTCCTTCAACTGACATAAGAGTATGAATATCGGCTGCCTTATCGGGATTTAAATTTTCAATATCTTCAAAATTTATATCTTTTCCGCGGTTTGAATAGTATTTGAGTGTTTTTAAAGTATTGTATTTTATTCCACGCACAAATTCTTTCGCAATATTCAATCGTTTTTCTTTATCAATGCAATATTCAACCTGCCTGACCAAAACCTTCCCAGCAATAAGAAAGTCCTTTGGATATAAAGAACCTGTATAATGCCCATACATATTAAGAAAGTGAACGGGAACACAGTTCTCAAATAAAAAGGCAATTGCTCCGGAACGCAAACTTACCCGTGCAAGGCAGAGTATCTCAGATATGTTGTTTATCGGAACTGCCTTCTTTTCGCCTTCACGGATAAAGTAAATTGTGTTCCCCTCTCTTTCAAGAATTCCTTCTGTTGTTAAATAAAGCGGCTGTTTCATCTTTATTTCCATACTATATCGTGCGATTTAAACAAAATTTAGTTACAAAAATTCCAAAGTCGTGTTTGTCAATATCTGTAAGAAGCAAATAATCTGTATATTTTAAAACAAAAAAGTCCTTTGTTTTTAAAATCATCTCAGCGTTTTTCATTTTATTTTATCCAATATATGTCCTTTTTTGGGCAGTTGTGATATAAATTAATATAATGTCTTAAAAATTAAATTTTGTATGAATTATGAATTAAAACATAAAATTTAAACCCTGCAAAACTCGTAATAACTGCACTTCCTACAATATTTTTTATTCTCCGCTTTCGGAGGCGTTTTTTGTTCCAAAATTTTCGGAATATCCTGTACAATAAACTCAATCTCTTTTTCAATTTCAGGAGTTAATGAAATTTCTTCCCTTTTCTTTTCCTTCGGATAAACAAGCATTCCGTTAATGTTGATTTCTTTCTTATTTTTCAGATACCAAAGATAGTAATAAACCTGATACAATGTTGGAATTTTCAGTTTGCTTGATTTCTTGACTTCAAATATTAACTGCTCGCCTTCTTTTTTAATAAAATCGATCGCAATCGTATTATCAATGATTATGTTTTTTCTTTCGTCAGGATATGAGGTCTCATGGATTAATCTTCCAATGCTTATGTTCTCATCTTCATAATTCATATTTATCTGATTTGCATAAAACCATAATTCACGCTTGCATGCCTTATAATATTGCACCATTACGCCGGTGATTTTCATCATAATTATTATTAAATTTATTAGAAGTCGTCAGAATGTCTGATAATAAATGGTTTTTTGTATTTTGTAAGATGTAGTGATAAGATTAGGGCTTAAAAATATCTGGAGTTAAAAGACGCATCTGGTGAAGGGTCAAAACCAATGTCCGGTTTGTACCAATCTTTTAAATCTTTATTTGATAGGTATAACATTTGATCTTTAATTAAAAAAGGAAGATTCTTTATTTCATCACGGCTCCATATAGAAATAACATAATTATAGAATTTCTGTTTTAGCTTAAGCCATTCTGTTCGCCTTTTT
>MNZY01000209.1 GCA_001873845.1 Candidatus Altarchaeum sp. CG2_30_32_3053
TTTAATAGTGTAAATTATTTTTGAACATACTAAATTATGAACTTATATATAAATAAATAATAAAAATAAATAATAATTTTGTTTTAAATATTATAAATTATTATTATGAAATTAAATTATGAACTTATATAAAAATAAATAATAATTTTATTGTAACTGTTCAGATGGTGCAAAAATTTACCTTTAAAAATTTCAAAAAAATACTAAAATTTCAAAAAAATACTCGTAATTTTCAAAATGAAATTTTAAAAATACCCGAACAATAGTGAGCGTATTTTTTGTGTGGCTGAATAGTTACATTTTATTTTGATTATTTGTAACTATTCAGAGGGTACAGAATTTACCTGCAATTTTCAAATTTGTTTGAAAATACCCGAACAAAGTGAGTGTCCAATTTCAAAAAAAATACAAAAAATCAAAAATTTACCTGCAATTTTCAAAATGAAATTTTGTAAATATCCGAACAAAGTGAGTGTATTTTTAAATTCGCAGAGAATTTGTAAATATCCGAACAAAGTGAGTGTATTTTTAAAATCAACAGATTTTGTAAATATCCGAACAACAGCGAGTGTGTTTTTTGGGCGGTTGAATAGTTACGATTATTTTTAAATTCCTTCAATATAAAATCCGCAAAATTTTATTTTCAACCTGCTTGCACTCACTCTGTTACCCTCATTTCGTTCGTGCATTTAAAAAATTTTGCGTTTTTGAAATCGTTTGGAGAAATGTTTATTTGAAATACCTGCGATTTTAAAATAACATCCTCTTGATTAGAGATTTTAAAACCGTAAATTTTGCGATTTTAAGATGATGCTATCTTAATTAATGTGTAAAATTTAAATGTAAAATTTAAAACGATGAAAGAACACACTGAAGAACACAATGTCAAAGAACAGTTAGACGCCAACACAAGAAGTCAGATAAAAAATTTCGGAAAAATTTTAAATGATAACAACGACTTTTTGTTAGTAAGCCATCACGATGCCGATGGCGTGGCAAGCTGCGCAATAATCATTGACCTGTTAAAATTTCTCGGAAAAAATTACGAATTTAAAATTTTAAGACAACTGGATAGTGCCATAATAAAAACAATCAGTGCTGAAAGTAAAAGTAAATGTAAAAGCGTAATATTTACCGATATGGGCAGCGGGCAGATTGAACTGATAAGCGAAAATTTTTCGGACAAAAAAATTTTTATAATTGACCACCACCTTCCCCAGCAGGAATATTTAAAGACAGAAATAGAAATAAAAACAGAAAATTTAAAAATTGAGCATGTTAATCCGCACATATTCGGTATTGACGGCGCTTTTGAGGTATCGGGCAGCGGAATGTGTTATTTTGTTGCCCGTGAACTTGGAAGAAAAAATCTGGTTGATATTGCAATAGTCGGAGCAGTGGGAGATATGCAGGACAGCTCGGGAAAACTGATCGGAGTTAACAGAGAAATACTGAAAGACGGGATTAAAGAAGGCGTGATCAAATTTAAGAAAGATATACGATTGTTCGGCAGGGAGAGCAGACCATTGCCATATATGCTTGCTTATGCAACCGACCCGTTCATACCTAACATAAGCGGCAGCGAAAATTCAGCAGCTGACTTTCTTTTATCTTTGGGCATAAAACCGAGAAACGATGACGGCTGGGTTAATTATGTTGATTTAAAATTTGAAGAAAGGCAAAAATTAATATCTGCATTATATGTCCGGTTTTTAAATGTTAGCCCTTATGCTGCAAAGTCACTGGTAGGGGAGGTTTATACCTTGCTTAAAGAAAAAAAGAGAACTCTGCTGAGGGATGCAAAAGAATTTGCGACATTGCTTAATTCCTGCGGAAGACAAAAAATGCCTGAAATAGGGATTCATATATGTCTCGGAGACAGGGATGAGATGTTTAAGAATGCCTTATCCGTTCTTGAAGCACACCGGCTTATGATAAGAAGAGGAATAGAATACTTGAAGATAAACGGCTTAAAGGAAAGTAAAAAATTTTATTATTTTGATGCGAAGGGTGCAATTGATGAGAATGTTGTCGGAATTATTGCTGGAATGTCTTATTCGTCGTTAAATTTAAACCGGGATAAGTTTATTGTCGGGCTTGCTGATGACAGCGAGGACTCAACTATGAAAAAGGTATCGGCAAGGGCAAATCTGGACATTGTTAAAAAAGGAGTAAATTTAGGAGATCTGATGAGAGAAGGATGCTGGATAGTAGGCGGTGAAGGCGGAGGACACAGTATTGCGGCAGGAGCGAGAATTCCGAAAGAAGGCGTTGGGAAATTTTTGGAAATTTTGGGGGGGGTGGAAATTTAAGAGTGTAAGGTTTATTTATGCATATTTATACTGCGCAACTTTATAAATTGCGTTTTTCAAATCTTTAAAATACGCTCATTTTGTTTCGCTACGTTTAATTTTAAATTTAAATCTCTGTGATTTTGAGAATGTGCTATAAAAAAGTGCATCTTTTGCCGTTGTTGAGTATATATTGTTTTTTATTCTGGTTAAAATTGTCATCATCTCTTATTTTGCGTCTATAATGTCATTTATCCTGAGTTTCCCACCCCAGCGTAAAAGTTTGAGCGTAATTTTTAAATCCCAAAGATTTAAAAATACCAAACGATAGTGAGGTTATTTTCAAATTCGCTGAGAATTTGAAAAGACACGAACAAAATGAGCGTATTTTCAAAATCAAAAGATTTTGTAAATCTCCGAGCAACAGCGAGATTATTTTCAAATTGTGTGAATTTTAAAATCTCCGAACAAAGCGAGCGTATTTTCAAAATCAAAAGATTTTGTAAATCTCCGAGCAACAGCGAGATTATTTTCAAATTCGCAGAGAATTTTAAAAGACACGAACAAAGCGAGCGTATTTTTGTTGTTAAGTATAATTAGTCTTTGTGAAAAAATAACTTGAACATCTTTATTTATTTTTTCTTTTTTTTGATTGATTTATTGTGTAATTCCATTTTGGATTTTTCTTGTTAAATTTTATATTAATTTCTTCTAATTCTTTGTCCGATACTTTTATTCCTTTTTCGTATTCATTACGATCTAATGTTGCCTCAATTTTTAAACCTTTTTTTGTAGTAGTATTGCTTATCAAATT
>MNZY01000125.1 GCA_001873845.1 Candidatus Altarchaeum sp. CG2_30_32_3053
AGACTTGTTGCGAATTAAAATCAATCATTGATTTGATTCTTTGATTGTTATAAATTGTGATTTTATTTAAAAATTCTTAATGTTTTGCTTCTTATTTATTTACTTTTAAACGATATATATAATATATATCGGTAAAAATGGATAAAAAACAAAAAAACAATATGGAATACCTTGAAAAAAGGCATGAGGAACTCAAGAGCAAAACCTACGCTCTTGAGGATTTGGCATTTGGCACAATCCAATGGAGGTGGAATGTGTGCGGCAACCCAAAATGCAAATGCAAGAAAGGTGAGAAACACGGGCCTCAACCATACCTTGCATTTTCAAGTAAAAAAGAAAAGAAGATGATGTCAATATATCTTCCAAAAGATGAAGTTTCCGAAATAGAGAAACGACTTGAGAACTTCCAAAATCTCAGAGATGAACTGGAAGAATTACTTGTATTAGAGTTAAGGGAGAGGCAAAAGAAAGGAAAATGATTGTAGAAGAAATATTAAAAAAAGACGATGACCGACTGATGAAATCGTGGACTGGAGTGACTATTGATGAGTTTAAAAAATCAGTGAAAGATATTGAAAAAACAATAGAAGAAGAAAAACAACGGCAATACGAGGAGGGGTTAAAAAATGGCACGCGAAAAAGAAAACCTAATGGCGGCAGGAAAGGAAAGCTGAAAACAGTATCTGAACAACTATTCCTTGTTCTGGTTTATCTTAAAAATTATCCGATATTTGATGTTTTGGCTTCCATATTTAATATGAATAGATCCAATGCCTGCCGTAACATTCATAAACTCATACCCCTACTTGAAATCGCCCTTGAAAATGCCGCAGTCATGCCCCTGAGAAAAATCAGGAATATGGGTGAACTTTTTGAAACCTTCCATGAGATTAGCGATTTCTTCATAGATGGTACTGAAAGACCGGTTCAGAGATCTAAAAACAATGATGAACAGAAGGAAGATTATTCGGGAAAGAAAAAGAAACATACCAAAAAGAACACAATCATTGCAAAAGAGAATAAAGAAATCCTTTGTCTTGGCATAACTGTGGGCGGCAGCATACATGATTACAAGCTCTTTAAAGAAGAATCCCCGCCTAATAAAGGATTACCTGAGCCCACACCCGCAATACTCTCAACACTAAATGATCCGAGGATTTGGGTGGATTTAGGATATTTTGGCATGGAAAACGATTACCCGGAGTTAACGGAAATCCTGAAATAACATAAAATCGTATTCTTTAAAGCTTTTTTTGTGTATTTTTATGATTTTTGTTAAATAGATAATTATTTACTTGTATCTCGTTTTTATATTTTATTTATTAACTTGAAAGTCCATATATTTAATTAAGATAAGATATGCACTTTATAAAAGATTGAAAAATGGACATCAAAGATATCAAGATTGAATTTGAGGGTGACGGACTTACCAAGTATGGGCTTTTCGCTTTGCTTGCATGGTTTTTGAAGGATATTATAGAACTTGAAAAAAGATGTAGAATCGTTACCGTTAAAAGAAAAAGAAATCGCGATAAAGAGAAAAATATAAAGAGACGCGAATCTGCTTTTCCAGCACAAAAAATGTGTGTTGGAATTGTTGCATCTATCCTTCTTGGAATAAAGAGGTTTGAGCGAATAAATAACCTACTGCATGACGAAGTTCGTGTTGCAAATTTAGTTGGACTGGAACGATTTTTTGACTGCACCACAGCGAGAAACTTTATCAATAGTTTTCAGTCGTGGCATCTTGCGCAGTTAGATCAGGTAAACACTGATCTTTTGAGAGACTTCGGAGAATCTTTTAAACAGGATTTTCCGGTGCTGGACATTGATATGACAACACATTCTTTGGAAAGTAAAAAACGAGAAGGAGCAGTTCCGGGGTATAACAAGAAAAACAAGGGCAAACCCTGTTATCAATGGTCAGTTGGCTTTATTCGGGATGAAATTGTAAGTCAGATACTTTCAAAGGGCAACACTCATTGCTCTACTAAATTCAAAGAGATAGTTGAGGATGTGAAAAAGAAGTTGGGTGGAAAAAACATTATTATTCGTGCAGATGGAGGTTACTTATCTGGAGAAATGCTGGATTACGTTGTTGAAGAAGATTTGCAGGTAGTTGTTGTATCGAAATTCGATTACATTACCGCACAAAAAGAAAATGAAATTGACTGGTCAACATGGTTTGAATATGATGAAAACACCAGATTGCTCGATGCTGGTGAAGCGAATGTTGTTTCAAAATGTAAGCATAAGTTTAGAGTTATATTAGTGGAGAAAAAGCAGGAGAAAATAAAAATAAAAAGAAGCAAAAAGTATATTTACTATGCCATAGTAGCAAGACTAAACAATCCTTCTGATTCATCTGCAATATACGAACTCTATCATCAAAGACAAACAATTGAGAACTTTTTCAAGGAATCAAAAAACCCATTCAATTCCAGCAAGATGCCTTCCCAGAAATTCAGAGCAAATGAAGCCTATTTGCACTTGATTACTATCGCATACAATTGCTTTGGCATTTTTAAAAAAACCATTTGCCAGAAGAGTGGAAGAGAGAATCTCTTAGTACAGTTAAGGATCAGTTAATCAAACATGGTGCAGAAATAACGGTTACTAAGGACAATATATGGACTATCAAACTTAATAAAAAATACAAGTTTAAGTCTCAAGCAATGCAAATATTGAACAGTATTAGACTAAAAGTTACCCTGAATAGATACACACAAATCGTATTAATGAAAGGAAATATTTAAAGTTTAACTTAATTCGGGATTTCCGTTAAATACCTCAGATGGCTTGTGAGAGAGGGATTTCTTTTTATTGCAATGACCCGGGCAGGCAGTATCGGTCGTTTTATTAAAATTTTAGATGAGATGAAATTGAAGAAAGAGGATTTGGATTTAATATACACAAAGAAGATATCAAATAATCAGGAAACAAAGATATACGGAAAACTTATGGCAGCAGAGGTCTATGGGAAAACAGCACAGGTTTTGGTTTGTTACAATCCTGATGTTGAAAAACAAAAGAATAAAACGCTTGATGGAAAAATAAAAAC
>MNZY01000123.1 GCA_001873845.1 Candidatus Altarchaeum sp. CG2_30_32_3053
AAGTTGCTTGAAGAACGAAAATTTAGCTATACAAAAAGCTGGAGAGAAAAATTTTTAAACGAAAATAATATTATCAAAAGTTAGTAAATTGACTATATATGTAAAGCATATGTGTCAACATAAGATTTTTCAGTGTTTAAAATTTCCTGTAGAAATATACTTTCATGTCGTTCCACTCATTCTACTCGTGTCTTTACTCATTTAAAAAAGACCGACTACGAGCAGAACTTTAATAGAGGTGATTTTTCCTTAAGTTGACGCCGATGATGTAAAGTTTCCCTTCTGAACAAATACCCTTACCCTGATGCCATAAACCCTTAAACTTTTATAATTCGGAAAATATATCTTTTTTCTTTTTCTCAAGTAAATCCTTTTTACCTTCCATTTCATCTATTAATCCGTCATTATCTTTATTCATAATTACCTTTCCGCACTGGAAACATATAAAATTTGACTCTAACGCTTCAACATAAGTCCATTCCCTGCAGTCGCACACAAAATTATGTGCTTTGATTTCTTCTGTTTTTTGGAGCAGGGCATTCATCTCTTTGTCAATATCAGACATCGCAAATTCGGCAATTTTTTCAGTCCTTATCTTCCAGCGATATGTAAACCATCCGGATTGTTTATCCTTTGTTTTAGTGTATTCTACAAGTCCATAACTATGCATCAGATTTAACCATTTCCTTACCGTCGGGGCTTTTACATTTTTCCTGTTTGATATAATCTCATCTCTGATATACTCATTAAGTTCCGGCAATATATCTACACATCCTTCTTCAAAAAATTTTAACAAAATTTCATTTACATTTTTATTTTCATAAATTTTTGAAAATTTCACAACATCTGGTTTTATGGACTCCGCAACAGCAGCTGCTTTACCAGCATTTTTTGATTTTGGCTGCCTTCTTATTTTGGCTGCCTTCTTATTTTCATTTGTGGTCTTATGTGCCTCTTTGCCCGCCACTTTGCCCACTCCTTTGCCCACTCCTTTGCTCTCTTTCCTGCTAAAATTTTGTGCTTTGGCCGTAATTACTTTTGGCATTTTTTTATTAAATTATTAAATGTTTAAATAAATGTATGTTAAATTTAAAGATAAATTTAAAATTAAATTTAAAATCAAAAATAAATTTGTTTTTATTTTCTAAATTTTTGAAATAAATTTTTAAACATTTAAAAATTGTAACTACTCAACCACCCTAAAAAATTACTGGTAAATTTTTGATTTTTACGCTCACTTTGTTCCACTCACTTCGTTCGTGTCTTTTTGAAATCTTTATGATTTCAAAAATCGTGTCTTTTAAAATTTGTATTTGCTCAATATTAAAGGGTAAATAATATTATACTCTATTAATTAAATAATATAAAAAATATGAACCTGCTAAATAAATGAAGGTAAATTACCATTCTATCAGCGTAAAACAAGAGTAAATTGCCACTTGGTATTAACATACAAAGTAAATGTAAGTTATATTCCTTTTGAAAGTTTGTCTAAAAATCAAAATACAAAAAAGGTAAAATGCTATATCTCATAGGAATAGGGCTGTATGATGAAAAAGATATTTCGCTAAGGGCCATTGAAATATTAAAATCAGCGGATGAAATTTATGTTGAAGATTATACAAATTTTTATCACGGAAATTTAAAAAATTTATCTGAAATTACCAGCAGGAATATAACTATTCTGAAGCGGAATGATATAGAAAGCGGTGAAATTTTATACAAAGATGCATTATTGAAAAATATTGCGCTGTTAGTTCCCGGGGACCCTATGATAGCAACAACACATTCGTCAATAATTCTTGACGCAGAGAAAAGAAGGATAAAGGTAAAAGTCATACATTCTTCGTCAATATACTCTGCAATTGCTGAAACAGGACTGATGATTTATAAATTCGGAAGAACAACAACAATTGCATTTCCTTACATAGATACGATTCCGTCAAGTCCGTATAAATTTTTTATGGAAAATTCCGAAAGAAATTTACATACTTTAATGCTCCTTGACATAGATGTTGAAGACAATAAATTTTTAAGTATAAATCAGGGGCTTGAAATTTTGCTGAAATTAGAAAAGGATGCAAAAGGCAACATTATGCAAAAGGCAACATTTGTTTGTTGTGCGCGGCTTGGAAGCGACGATGCAATAATAAAAGCAATCAATGGGGCAGATATTGAGAAAATTTTAAATTTTGACTTTGGAAATCCGCCGCATTGTATAATTGCCGCCGCAAATCTGCATTTCATTGAAGAGGAAATGATTACGAGGTTTTATTAATTTGTTTTTTTATTTTATTAATTTTTAATTTTTAATTTTTCAGCAAATCCGGATAAATTTATAAATGTAAAATATAAAATGTCTCTGACAGATACGCTCAATGATACGCTCAATGATACGCTCAATGCAATAGAACTAGCTGATAAAAATTTCATGGGAGAGGCACAAAAAAGATCCGATAATTTGACAAAACCCTCCGGAAGTTTGGGGCGGCTTGAAGAATTAGCAAATATTGTCTGCGGGATAAAGAGAACCTTAAAGCCAAAAACTGAAAATAAAATAATATTTACCCTTGCAGCAGACCACGGTGTTGCAGAAGAAGGCGTTAGTGCATTTCCTCAAGAAGTTACAAAAGAGATGATTTCTAATTTTGTTAATGGGAGGGCAGGAGTAAATGTTCTGGCAAGACACGTTAATGCAAAGGTTGTGGTTGCGGATTTGGGAGTAAAAGGGGAAATTTTGAGCAGCGGCGTTGTTATTAAAAAGATTGCTCACGGAAGTAAAAATTTTACAAAAGGAAGTGCAATGACAAGGGAACAGGCAATTAAATCAATTGAATACGGAATTGAACTTGTTGATGAAGAAATGAATAATGGAGCAATAGATATCGCCGGAACCGGAGATATGGGAATCGCAAATACAACCCCGAGCAGTGCAGTTGTTGCAGCAATTACCGGTGCAGATGCCGGAAAAATTACAGGAAGGGGCACAGGAATAAACAATGAAATTTTTAACAATAAAATAAGGGTTATCAAAAAGGGGCTGAATTTAAATAAACCAAATCCGGATGATGCAATAGATGTCTTGTCAAAGGTTGGTGGGTTTGAAATCGGTGGAATTGCTGGTGTAATCCTGGGCTGTGCAAAAAATAAGATTCCGGTTGTAATTGATGGATTTATTTCAGGTGCAGGTGCCTTAATCGCTTACAAATTAAATCCGTTAACAAAGGATTACATAATTGCATCACATCAGTCCGTTGAGCCGGGGCATAAAATTTTGCTTGATTATATCGGACTGAAACCATTGCTGAATTTAAATTTACGGCTTGGAGAAGGAACTGGCTCTGCTTTGGGAATAAATTTGGTTGAAGCATCCTGCAAAATTTTAAATGAGATGGCTACATTTGAAGAGGCAGATGTCTCAAAGAAAATCAACTGATAAATTTGGTCTTGAAATTTAAATTATTTATGTTAAATTTAAATGAGATGGAGAAATTGAAATTTGCAGATATAAAAAATATAATTGCCTGACATTTGAAAACTGCTGTAAATAGTTAGATTGAAGGACTTGAAATAAGTGCCGCTGTACAGAAAGAGGATATATGGGGGGTTCTTGTGGAGTTTGAAAAAAAACTAAAAAAAGGCAGAGAATATAGTTTTGCGATGTTTGCAATAGATGCAACAAATGGAGAAGTAAAAGGTTTTACGAGCGCATAAGATGCAAAATAAGATAGAGAAAATGAATTTTGTCTATACAAAAAATATAGTTGCGGAAAATTTAAAAGCACTTTTTAATGTTGAGGAATTTGAAATAACTTATGTTGAAGAAAAAGAAGGCGTATGGAAAATTAATGCAGAGTTTAAAGAAATAACAAGCACAGGCAAGCGTTACACATCGGCATTATTTGGTATAGACACAATAACAAGAGAAGTAAAAGAGTTTAGGAAAGATTACACGAGAAGGTTTTAATAAAACGGGATTTGTTAAAGAAATGGGATTTGTTAAAGACGAGGTTGAAATATTTGGAACTAAAAAGGGCAAAAATCTTCAGGCATTATTTGACAGTGTGGCAGGAAGGAATTATATTAGGAGGAAATTTAAAGAAAGTGAAGGTGTAGATGATGTGAGTTATTTTGTTTTTAAAAGAGGATTTAAAGAGATAAAAATCAAGGACTTTTCTGTAAATAACCAGGAATTTGTTATTATGGACAACCTGATAGAGGATATTGTCATAGATGTCTTCTTTATGCAAAATTTATGTATATCTCTTGATCAGCCAAATGAGAAAATAGAAAAAAGAAATGTGAAATAATAGCAACAATAATTGGGAATAAATTTGGCTGAAACATGGGTTAAAATTTTAAATGAGATGGCTACTTCATTTTCTTTCAGAATTTCCAACTGCATTTGCCCAAATCCGGAGTAATCCCTTTGCCTGATTTCGCACATCACTCTTTGTCATTCCTGTTTTTAACGCATTAAATGAAAGAACTCCGTAATTTCCGGATTTATAATCACTGCATGCTTCCTCTATCTTTTCCGCAAGAGAAATTTTGTCAGGCAGTATTTCTCTGTTTTGTGCAGGAAATTTTTCATTTTCATATTCAACTAGGTAGCCGTTTCCTCCAATAATGCTCATGTATTCATTCCTTTTTATTAAATTTAAACGCTCCGGAATTACTCCATCAGGTGTTGCTATTGTGGGCGCCCCGTTTATCTGTGCTTTTGCATAGCCGGTCGGGCCCGCTTCTTTTCCCTTCCAGGATAACATTCCGCTGAAATCTGTTCCCTGATTAAGCAGGTGCGAATTAAACACATGATAATTCTCAACAAATATAAGGTGGTATTTCATCATCGGATCTTTACTTATGATTTCTTTAACCCGCTTTTCTTGTTGTTTTCCGTAATCGTCAAATTTTCTCCCGCCTATGAATATTACTGCTTTGTTTTTGCTCATTTTCCTCTTAAATTTTTCATCCCCGATAACATCCAATATTGTATCTGCACATTTATAACTGACTAATCTTCTGACGAATGTAAAAAAAGGCATGTTTAAAAGTTCTATATTTTCCTTTTTTAATTCCTCGCTGCTAAAGTTCATTTTTCCAAAAGTTCCTTTCATCAATTCATTGATAAAATTTTCCTTTTGCTTTCTTTTCGCATCCAGCAGTTTGTCGGTAAAATTTTTCTTTAACAGAGGATTTTCCTCTAAACTGCCAAATAATGACTCATAATCGTTTGCTCCTGTCTTATTCATATAATTTTCAACGAGTGCTTTAATCTCTTCTCCCTGCCACCTTTCAACATAAGCACCTTCACTGTTTCCGTACATATCATCATAAGCAACCTTTTCTTTGAATTTTTCAAATATACTTTCCTTAAGAACATTTGTATGCATTACGGAACATCCTGTAATCACATTGCTAACCCTTCCTGTAATTTCCACCAAATCAACAATTTTGTCATTTTCGGGCGTGTCCTGAAAATCTCCGAACGAAGCGAGGTGATGGACCGCATCATTAAACTCTTCGGATATATTCAATTTGGAAAACATATAATCATGATAATGAGGAATTCCAGCAGGAACAATTGTATGATTATAGTGATGAACAATTACATTTTTAAATACATCATCGTGCTTATATGCATCATCAACAACTGACGGAATTGTCAGTGTTGTATTTACCTCGCTTGTAGAAAACAGCAAAACATTATTATTCGCATTTTTATTATCATCTGCTCTTTTCATAAATCCATCTTCTATCTGCTCTTTGATAAATCTTAAAACAACCTTTCTGTAAAGCAAACTCTGAACCGCTCTAAAATCATCATCGGAAGTTCCGCAGTATGCCTCGTGAAAAATTTCTGGACAGTAAAGCCAGTACTCCTTTAATTCTGAAAAAGGATTCATATAAACTTCCACATTAACATCTTTCATTCCATTTAAATTTATTTCCTCTTTATAAACCTTTACTCTATCAAGTGATTCCCGGACGATATTGACAATTTCTTTTTTTATACCTCTTGATGTAAGAATTCCCTCGCCCTTTATGTATTTTGCATAAAGCACGCCAAAAACATGTAAATGCCTTCTTGATTCAATTCTTCCCCAGTATTTGCTCAGGACATTATAAAATCCATTAACCAGATCCGGTTTGAAACTGCCCAGCCCCCCAGCCATAAGAAGCTTTGAAAATTCTCCAACATTATACTTTGCATCTTCATCAGAACAATTTTTAAATTTAATAAGTTTGTTATAAATTTCATTTAAAAATTTCTGTGAAAGTTCATATTCCATTTGAAGTATAAATACATTTGCGCCCCTTATCTTTTCCAGTGCCTCAATCAGTGATTTTTCTTTTTCCATATTATTTGTTTTGTATTAAATTTTCCTTAACAAATTAAATTTTTATAATTTATTTATAGAAAAGTAATTTTTATAATTCTTATAATCTTAAGTTTTATAATTCTTATAATCATAAATTTAACCTTTTTTATTAAATGATGAAAATGAGCAGGAAAACAAAAATTTTAGATAGGGGGGCTTTGGCATTGGTTGTTGTGTTTTTAATTTTAGGTCCGAGTCTGAATGTCTATGCCGATATTCTGTGTGAAACACGTATTGCAATTTCAGATATTTATAAAGATTCAACGGCAAATTTAGCTGTCACCATTTCCAACTCAACCGGTTCGCATAATTGCATAACAGATAATTACGGATATGTAACATGTAATCCTGGTGTTGGTGTAGGAAATTTTTCAGTAAATCTGACATTCTGCGGCAACATTTACAGTTTTAAGGTTTCTGTTAAATCATCGTGTGATGTGGAAAATTTAACCCTGAATATATCCTCATCCTGCCAGATTCCAAATTCCTGCAATGCAAACGAAAACTGTTCGGATAATCAGAATTGCTATAACGGATATTGTAAAAATTTAAACTGTAACGCGGGATACACTGCAAAAAATCACCAGTGCGAATTTGCTATCGGATGCAAGATTGGAGCTAAAGTAGGTGCCAGAGGGGGTGCAACATCCCTGCAGAAAGTAGTGGAAATTTCAAACTGCACGACATTAAGTGAGGAAAATAAAACATACATATTGACACAGGATATAAACACAGGTGATAATGCCTGCATAAATATATCCGCAGACGATATTGTTATAGATTGCAGATGGCATAAAATTTCAGGGAACGGCAACGGAACGGGAATTAAAATAACCGGAAATAATGTTATAGTGGAGAATTGCATAATTGAAAATTTTTCAACAGGAATAATGTTAAATGCTAACGATACAACTGTCTATTGTAATATTATTCAAAATAATTCCGAAGGACTATCATCGGGTGAAAGAAATGTTCATAATAAAATATATAAAAATTTAATTAGAGATAATGAGGCAGGCATACACAGATTGGATGTGTCAGTGAATATTTCAATAGCTGCAAACGAGATTATAAAAAATAAATTTGGGATATATGCACCTTTTATGAATGCAAACAAATCGCCTGATTTAAGCAACAATGTAATCTGTTCAAATGAGGTTAATGTAAATTTTACCGATTATTCAAACACAAGCAACTGCACTTTGCCTGATTTAGCAATAACCAAAATTGATATTCCTTTAATGTCAGACGGAAATTTAACGATAAATGTTACAGCAGAAAATCTGTTCAAAAATTTATACAATGGTTCTGCAATTGTTTCAGTAATTATTGAAGGAAATAATCAGACAACATCTGAAAATAAGACCATTGATGGAAACATTTCAATCCACAACTTATCCTTTAATTTTTCTTCATTGCCTTCGGGAATTTATTTTGTAACTGCCTCAATATATTCTGTGTCGGAAATTAACGAATCAAACAGCCAGAATAATGCCCTTTCAAATGCTTATGCAGCAATTAAGGAAAATCGGTGTCTTGTTTACGGAAAAACCAGACATTTGAAAAGGTTAATGCCAAATATAAATTTAACCCAAATAAAGTTAATGCCAAATATAAATTTAACCCTAATAAATAATTCAAACAATGAAGAAATTTTAAATTTAACAAGTGATGAAAATGGATTTTTTGAAATTGTTCTGAATGAAGGAAATTACACTCTGAAAAGTATTTATTCAATATATGAAACTGTTAATGTAGGTAAAAATTCTGTTGTTGAAAAAAATGTGTCTGTAAATCTATTAACTCTGAACATTACTGATACCCGTAATATTTCATTAGAAAATGCAGAAATTGTAATAATAGATGCCAATAATAGCGAAGGTGTTGTTTTACTGACAAATGAAAACGGAATTGCCGAATTTATATATGCGACAGGACATAGTTATAAAATTTTTATGTTTAAGGAAGGATATGCTCCATTTCATGACATAATAAATCAAATATATTTTGGAGCAACTTATCACATAATGGCAGAGGATTGCACAATATCTTCAAAAAATACATCAATGTTTGAAAATTACACCTTAAAAATTTACAATGACATACAAAACAAAATAAGGCAAAACAAGATTGAACGAGTAATTTCTTATGTTGTAGGTAAGAAAAATATGACACGGCCTGCACAAAAGGTCGGAGTAAGAGTCGGAGCAAAACCAATAACAAAAACAGCAAAATGTTATGTCAACATAACAAATATTCCTGAAAATTTAACTGTAAGTGTAATTGAAAATGAAACTAATGAAACATCCGCTAAAAATTCAGGTTTCAATGGCATTGAGATAGTCAGAATAGTAAAAAAAACAGGAAATAAGACAGTTCCGCTTGGCGATGTCAATATAAATTTTACATACAAAAACAAGGATTTTGGAAATGTTATTGCCGAATCCGGCAATATAGGCGAGCAAAATTTAAGTTATGAGATTATTCATTTAGATGCAAATGAAACAAAGAAGGTCGGTGAAAAAATTTTATACCTTCCAGTAAAAAACAATAAAGGTCTTATATGTGTAAATGACAATGCGACAAGTCAGAGTGACATAAACAATATGATTGAAAATGACTGCAATGGAAATTGGAGGATTATGAATGAAAACGATACTGTAACATTTGATAATATTTCATACTATTATAGGGTATTAAGTAACGGGACCGGGGCAGTTGAATTAAATTTTGTACTCGGCGATGCAAATAAAAATAACATGCTGGATTTGGGAGATGTGTTTAAAATAATTGAACATATTTTTACTTTTTCATCTGTTCCTGCACGAGCAGACGTAAACAATGATAAAACAATAGATATATTTAATGTTGTGGAAATTCTGGAGAATATTTCAGGATGAAAAATAAAAACAGTATAAATTTACCGAATGTCTTTACTTTGATTGATAAGATTGTTACCGAAGGTTAAATTTAAATTATGCGGCAAATGAATATTATAACATACATAATCAGGCACAAAGAAATTTTGCTTGAAATTTTGGAAAAATTCAGGACTCCAGCATACATATATTTTGAAGAAATTTTGCAGGAAAATGTTCAGAAATACTTTGATGCATTTAAGAGATACGGGAAATTTAAGATGATGTATGCGTATAAAGCGAATACAAACATAGAAATCTGTAAAATTTTGAAAAATTTAAATGTGGGAGCAGATGTTGTATCCGCGGGAGAATTACACATAGCAAAACACATAAATTTAAATTCAAGAGATGTGATATTTACGAGCAACGGAAAAACAGATGAAGGTATTGATTCTGCATTAAATTTCGGATGCACCATTAACATTGACGGATTTGAAGAAATAGAAATCATAGATGAAATCTCAAAACAGATAAATAAGAGACCAAAGGTCTCTTTCAGAATAAATCCGGAGGTAAATCCGCACACACACGACAAAATTGCAACCGGAGTTAAGGAATCAAAATTCGGAATAAATTTTAAAGAGGCACTCAACGCATACAAGCTTGCGGGACAAAAAAATTTTGAAATTTTGGGAATTCACTGCCATATCGGTTCGCAGATTACAGAAATTGAGCCGTTTGTTGAAGAGGCTAAAAAAATCAGCAAAATAGTGACTGACCTGCACAAGGCAGGAATAAATTTAAAATTTGTTGATTTAGGCGGAGGATTGGGAATTGATTACCTGCACAATGGAAGTTATAATGGCTTATCTCATAACGATTTAGCAAACGGAATACTTCCGATAGTTGAAAATTTAAATAAAAATCTACGGTATGATGTTGAATTGATTCTTGAGCCGGGAAGAAGCATCGTCGGAAATACGGGAATACTACTTACAAAAGTTCTGAGTATCAAGCGAACTCCATATAAGAAATTTATAAATGCTGATGCAGGATTTAACGATTTAATAAGGCCCGCAATGTACGATGCGTACCATAAAATTTTAAATTTAAATGACCAGTCAGAAGGAGATGAAATTTTTGATGTTGCGGGAAATTTATGCGAAAGCTGCGACATTTTGGGAAGGGGCAGAAAAATCAAAGCAAATCGCAACGATATCCTCGCTGTTCTTGATGCCGGTGCTTACGGATTCAGTATGTGTTCTAACTACAATTCAATGCCAAAGCCGGCGGAAATTCTGATTACAAAAGATAAAAAGGTAAAGGTGTTGAGAGAAAGGGAAAAATTTTCGGCTTTAATAAAATAATCTTGCCGTTGCCAGAATATTTAAAAATCTAGTAACTATTCAGCCACTCAAAAAATCAAATGTAAATTTTTTGATTTTACGCTTACTTTGTTCCAATCAGTTCGTTCGTGTCTTTTTGAAATCTTTATGATTTCAAAAATCGTGTATTTTCAAATCTCATAAATTTTAAAATCGTATTTTTTTTTGAAATTTTACGCTTACTTCGTTCGTGTATTTACAAAAATGCAACTCATTTTTGTAAGATTGAAAACTTGCAGGTTTCAGTATTCAAAATAAATTTTGAAATAAGTTCGCTTCGTTCTCATTTAAAAATTCCCTAAATTTTTAAAGATTGAAAACTTGCAGGTTTCAGTATTTTAAAATCCCAAGATTTTTAAAGATTGAAAATTTCAAAGATTTTCAGTATATTTTCAAAACTCTGCGTTTTGAAAATACGCTCACTTCGTTCGGAGATTTTAAAATCGCTGGTAAATTTTTGTCACCTCACTTCGTTCGGAGATTTTCAAAATTTCATTTTGAAAATACCCTCTGAATAGTTACATGGTTTTTTAAAATATTTATATTTGTATTGTTATTGTATTTTTATTGTATTTGTATTGTTATTGTATTTTTATTGTTATACCTCTTATTTATATTCGTATTTTTAATTTAGCACAGTCATTTTAATTTAGCATTTGTATTGTTTAAATATTAACATAAGATGGGTAAAAAAAATGTAGTAGTAGAATATAAAGTCAGAACTCCTAAAAAGGGAGAGGTTGTTGGTGAAGTGCAGCAGGTTTTGGGATATACGAGAATGAAGGTCAAGTGTTCGGACGGAAAGGAACGTATGTGCAGAATTCCGGGAAAAGTAAGATGGAGGATGAGAATTCATGAAGCGGATTATGTAATTGTTGAGCCGTGGGAGATTGAAAAAGATACAAAAGGAGATGTTATATGGAAATATGGCCCCAACGATGTGAACTGGCTAAGGGCAAGGGGCTTCGTACGATAAACAAAATAAACAAAATAAATTAAAGCAAAATAAATTAAAGCAGGCAAATTTTTAAGTTCTTAAATTTTTTGAAATGCAGATTCTTATAATTGCAGAAAAGCCAAGCGTTGCAGAGAGAATTGCAAGTTCATTTGGAAATGCATCTAAATTAATGGATGGAAAGGCATCCTACTTTGAAATAAATTTGAAGGAAAATCATCACGATTACGCTCGGATATTTTTCAAGCAAGCTTGAAAATAAAGAAAAAATTTAATTTCCATCTTTGATGATAATGACGGAATTGTGAAATTTAATGAAAATTTAAAGTAACTATTTAGATGACATAAAATTTATCTCTAAAAATTTCAAAAAATACAATTTTCAAAATTGCAGAGATTTTGAAAAGACACGAACGAAGTGAGTGGAACAAAATAAGCGAAAATCAAAATTTTGCCGGTAATTACAAAAACCAGAAGTTTTTAAAATATCCGAATGACAATGACCTTTATGTCAGGATTATTCCGTGAATCGTACAAATTTAATTTTTTAATTCTAATCCCCTCATAAATACTAAAAATGAGGGGAATTGGACTGCGTAGCTTTATAAATTGCGTTTTTCAAATCTTTAAAGTACGCTCATTTTGTTTCGCTACTTTTATATATTTTAAATCTTTATGATTTTGAAAATGTGCTATAAAAAGAGCATCTTTTGCCGTTGTTGAGTATAAAATATATGAAAATTTAATTAGTTATTTGTGTGTTGTGAAGAACATAGGATTTAATATGGTTACGCAAAGTATTTGGTGAAATTTTTGTTAGACGACATATTTCTTCTTGTTTCAGTCCTTGACTTTTCAGCCAAAGTGATTCCATTCTGCGTTGAATAAGAGGGTGAGGATAGTGATATCTCTCATAATTCAACCTCTCAATATATTTTTCCGTAAATTTTACTTCAATCATCTTATTTTGTGAACTTGCTCAATAAGTAGTGGTAAACTACACTTATATTCACATAAAACAAGAGTGAATTACTGCCCAATATTGAGCAAATACTATTTTGTTTTAAATACAATTAATAATTATGTTTCATTTAATAAAAACGCAATTTCCGAAGTTGCGCAGCATAATTTAATTTACAGCTATGAAAATTTCAGTCAGCGGAAAAGGCGGAAGCGGAAAAAGCACACTCGCGGCATTACTGGCAGGGGAATTCGCAAGGAAAAATTTTAATGTTTTAGTTATAGACAGCGATGAATCAAATACAAATCTTTACCGTCTGTTAAATATAGATACAATGCCAACTCCGCTGATGGAAATGGTCGGCGGAAAACAAAGCATTCAGAGAAAAATCAGACAGGTAGCTGGATTTCAGTTTTTAAATGAATCTATCACAACAGATAAAATTCCGGATGAATTTATAGGGAAGAAGGACAAAATAAATTTAGTTGTTATTGGAAAAATTTTGCAGTCAAAGGAGGGATGTGCATGTCCGATGGGTTCATTAACAAAGGAATTTTTGAAAAAGCTCAATTTAAGGAATAACGAAATTGCCATTACAGACATGGAAGCGGGAATTGAACATTTTGGCAGAGGGATTGAGGAATATGTTGATGTTGTTATTATTGCTGTTGAGCCGTCTTATGAGTCAATAAATGTTGCTTTAAAAATAAAGGAACTCGCAGAACAATCAAAAGCCAGGAAAATTTTTGCAGTTATTAATTATAATAGACCTGTTAATGAAAATATTAAGGAGAAAATAGAGAAAATGGTCAAAGGAAAATTTGGAAATGTGTTTTCAATTCCTTACAGTGAGGAAATTTTAAACTTTGGAATCGTAAGTGAGAAATTTTCAGAGAGCAGAGATGTCCGGGAAAGTGTTAAAGGTCTTGCTGTCCAGATTTTGCGGGAAATTTAAATTTAAAGGTTAAATTTTTGAAAATTCTGCTCTTTTAAAACCAATATGTCAGAAAAGCATATATTATATCCTCACTGTTGCTCCGGTATTTTAAATTTTTGTAAAACTTAAAATTGCACGGCAATCTTAATATTTATGGGGAAAAAACTAAATTTATATGCTGAAAACCAAATGATTTTTTCAGGTTAAATAATAAAATGTTCAAAAAACAAATTTCAACCAAGTGAGAGATATACACAATATTGCGGACATCTCCCAAAAATCATGAGAAATTATACCCGGTAATGCAGATATAATGGAGTTGCCCGCAATCCAAAATATTCTGTGGAGAATAATATTGTTTTTTACCCCAAAAAATACGGAGAATGTTTTTGCCTGTGGAAAATTATGTTTATATAATTATGCTTATATTTATCTTTACCACAAATATTAGAGAAAATGACAGAAAATGAAAATGTACATATACCAACAGGACGGCTGGCCTGATTTTACATGGAACAATAATCGTCTGATATCACTTCTTGGACAGGTCAGAAATTTGTAGGGAAAAATTATTGGAAAAATGGATGTGCTTGGATTTAAATTAAGAAACGAAGCCGTTTTGGAGACATTAACCACGGATGTAGTTAAATCAACTGAAATTGAAGGTCAAAAAAAACAAATATATAATTATCCAAATTTTAGTTATCTCAATTTTAGTGGGTCAGCACCTAAAATTAAATTTATAAATATTATAATATTTAATTTTGATATTTCAAAAAATTTATTTGCTTAAAAATATAATTTTTAAGCAGATTTTTAAAAAATATCTCACAAATTAATTATCCCAATTTAAAGGGATGAGCACATAAATTTAAATACCTGATAAAATAAATTTTTAAATGAAAAGAAACAAAGAAAAAATCAGCAGCGTGTGCAATAATACCCGTTTGGTAGATTTAAAAAATT
>MNZY01000244.1 GCA_001873845.1 Candidatus Altarchaeum sp. CG2_30_32_3053
ACTACTTTTGGTTTTCTTACCATTTTTGGTTTAAATACTTATTTATTAATTGGTAATATATTTAAATTAAATAATCAAAAGTTGAAATTTTCACTATATTTAAAGAAAATGAAAAAATTATAGAGGTAAAAGAATACCTCATGAATGAACTTGAAACACCTGGCGAAACACGATTGCATGAGGTAGAAAGGCATATATCTTTTTTGAAATTTCGCCAGCTGCCCATGCATCTTAAATTTGACGAAAAAAAGATGGCCAAATTTAAGACAATGTCAATAGTTTAAAAAAGGATGACAATGAATAAAAACATAGAGGTAAAACGCGGAGAAATATGGCTGGCAGAAATTCCAGTAATGACAAAATGTCATCAGGATTTCTATGATTGAGCGTAAAATGCTATTTACTATGAGCATACTTTAAAACAGATAATCTAAACAAATTTAAAAAATGTCAAAAATTTCAGTAATCGGCGCAGGAGGCAGGGTTGGTTCAGGTTGTGTCAGAAACATCGCAGAAATTTTGGGAAAGAAAGGAAATGAAAATACAAAAAATACATTAGCAATGATAGATATTCCGCAGGCATTAAATTTAATGAAAGGAATGGCGATGGACATAAAGGATGCTGTACTGAACGATGTTGAAATTTTTGCGAGCGACAACAGAGCAGATATTGCGAAGTCAGATATTGTTGTAATAACTGCTGGGAAGCCGAGAGGACCCGGAATGACAAGAGAGCAGTTACTTTCCGAAAATGCTGTAATAATCAAAGGCATAGCAGAAGACATCGCGAAATTTTCACCTGATTCAAAGGTAATTGTCGTGTCAAATCCGTTAGATGTTATGAGTTATGTTACATATACAACGATGCATAAAATTTCCAGCAAGGTAGGCAGGGAAATTGTGGGTATGGGAGGGGTGCTTGATTCTATGCGATACAGAAAATTTATTGCAGAAGCATTCAATTGCGGCATAAAGGATGTGAGCGGTGCGATTGTTCTCGGAATACATGGGGAGGGGATGGTTCCCATAGAAAGCACAGTAAGACTCAAACGACTGAAGATTAAGGAAGAAGATAAGGAAAAATTAAGAGAAGCAGTAAAAAAAACAATCTCTGCCGGAAAAACAATTGCCGATTTTGGGGCAAGTGCTTACTTTGCGCCTGGGGCAGCTGTTGCCAGGATGGTTAATGCAATCCTGGAAGACACAAAGGAAATTCTGCCATGTTCTGTTATTCCAAACGGAAAATATGAAATTGATGATGAATTATTTATCGGATTACCCGTGCGGCTTGGAAAAAACGGCATTGAAGAGATTGTTGAATTAAAAATTTCATGGGAAGAAAAAAGTAAAATTAAAACCGCCGCAGAATGTCTGACAAATAATTTAACCCACATATTTATTTAATATCAAAATTTCATTATTTATTGTCCATCCATAAAGTATGTGTTTTTTTATTGTTTAAACTTTTATGAATGTTTAAAATATTAAAATTTGCAAAATAATTTAAAAATTTATCAATTTTTTAGTACATTCTCAATAAGTTGGAGTAAATAAATTTTGTAACTGCTCATTTTATAAAAAACAAATACAAAAACGCAAAAAATATCGATTGGTTTTATCATCTTCCCACAAGTTATTGAGAAGTTACAATTTTATCCATATATTTTTTCATCACATCAACCGCACAGTATTTCCCACACATCGTACAACCTATTCCTTTAATTAAATTTTTGCCTTTTTGTCTCGCCCTTTCTCCGCCGTCTATTGCCAGATTAAATTGTTTCTCCCAGTTGTGTCCGTTCCTTGCCTCATCCATCGCCCTGTCTTTTTCGCTTATTCCGTATTTCATCGCATCGGCAAATTCAGCGGTAATTTTAAATGTAATTATGCCTTCTTTCACATCTTCAACACTCGGTAATGCCAGATGTTCAGCAGGAGTTATACAGCATAAAAAGTCCGCGCCATGTCCTGCAACAATCCCCGCTCCGAGAGATGCCGCGATATGGTCATATCCGAGGGCACATTCAACGGGCACAGGCCCCGAAGCAAATATCGGAAATTTTATGTTCTTTCTGTAAAATTTTGTATAACTTATTAAATTTTTTGCCGCAATATGCCCGCCAAGTGCCTCAACTATAACCTGAACTCCGTGCATGTGCGCCTTATTTGCGAAATTTCTGTTTATTTTCATTTCGTTTATATGCAGTTCATCCATTTCATCGCAGACACCGCCGGAACGCATAACATTTCCGAGAATTAATGTTGCATCGTAATCGTGCAAAATTTCCAAAATTTCGGTAAAATTTTCAATAAAAGGATTTTCACATTTATTCTCAATCATATAAGCAGCAGTTAATGCCCCGCCTTTTGAAACAACACCGTCTATTCTTTTTGTAGATTTTAGTCCTTTTATTGCATCCTTTGTCATTGATAAATGCAGGACAACCGCACTGACGCCTTCGCTTAAATGCCTTTTAATATTGCTTAAAATTTCCATGCCATTAAATTTAAAGCCATTCCCATTGTTAAAATTTTCTGCCACAACCTGATAGATTGGACAGGTAATTACGGGCATTGTTGTGCATTCAAAGATGCCTTCCCTTATTTTAGATATGTCTCCGCACATAGACATTTCAGTAATTGCATCTGCTTTAAATTTATCCGCAATTTTTGCTTTTTCAACCTCTTCTGAAATTTCTCCGATGGATGATGTGCCTAAATTTACATTTAGTTTTGTTCTCAATCCATATCCGATTCCGACAAATTTGGTTTCTTCTGTCATGGTTTCTTCTGTCATGGTTTCTTCTGTCATGGTTTCTTCTGTCATGGTTTCTTCTGTCATGGTTTCTTCTGTCATGGTTTCTTCTGTCATGGTTTCTTCTGTCATGGTTTC
>MNZY01000017.1 GCA_001873845.1 Candidatus Altarchaeum sp. CG2_30_32_3053
TTTGATATTTCAAAAAATTTATTTGCTTAAAAATATAATTTTTAAGCAGATTTTTAAAAAATATCTCACAAATTAATTATCCCAATTTAAAGGGATGAGTACCCAGTCGGGTTAGATTCTTTAAATCCCCAAGAACTGAAATATCAGAAATATTATTAATGCTTAAATCCAGTCGGGTTAGATTCTTTAAATCCCCAAGAACTGAAATATTAGAAATATTGATGCCGCGGATACATAGTCCAGTTATATTTTTATTTTCATCAAGTACATAACCCTCTTCATGCGGAAATTCATGAAAATCAATTTTCTCTAATTGCTTTGATTCTATCTTGAGTAGTTTTCCTAATTGTTTGATGATTTCTAAATCTTTTGACATGTTCTGCATATTTAGTTATAGTTATATTAATTATTTGTTTGCTAACGATATACCGTATCTGCTAAATTTCAAATACCATTTTTCAAATACCAATAGTTTATTACAATTTGAGGATTAAATTTTAAAAATTTTAACATTAAAAATTTATTTTCAGAGATAATTAGTGAGGGGTGTTCATCCATAAACCACTTATTTTTTATTAAATTTAAAGGATATAAATTTTCATTTCAAAAAATTTAATATTCCTCTTCCCGCAAGCACTCCTGTTGCCGATGCATTAATTATATCTCTGCTTAATCCCGCCCCGTCTCCTGCTGCAAATAAATTTTTAACAGATGTCTGCATTGCTTTATCAACTTCAACACGCATCGCATAAAATTTAATCTCAGGGGCATAAATTAATGTTGAATCACTTGCCACGCCCGGAATTACAGCATTCAGTTTTTCCAGCCCCTCTAAAATATCCGCAAGGATTCTGTGTGAAAAAACCATTGCCAGATTGCTTGGTGTAACATCTTTAAGTGTCGGCTCAACAAAACTTCTCTTTAACCGTTCCGGTGTTGACCTTCTTCCCCACCTCAAATCACCTAATCGCTGAATTAACGGTTTTCCTCCGCCAAGCAAGGTTGCCGTATGAGCACATAATTCACCGTAAAGCGTTGTATTTTCCAGCGGCTCTGTTAAATTTATTTTAACTAGAAAGGCAAAATTTGTGTTTTCTGATTTTTCATTTAGTAAAGAATGCCCGTTAACACAGACAAAATTTTTATATCTCTCTTTAACAACAAAGCCATGATGATTTGTGCAAAATGTCCTAACAAAGTCCCCGTATTGCTGTGTCCATAACTGAAATTTCGGGTCCCTGTTAATACTTATAATATCATCCATAATAATTGCAGGTATCTCAACTCTGACTCCGATATCTATTGCTTTGTATCTAGCAGAAATTTTGTGTTTATTTATTACTTTTGAAGTCAATCCAACACCTATCCTTCCTGGACATAAAATTGTCTGGTCAGAAAAAATTTTTCTGTTGGGATGATTTTTCAAAACAATGCCTTTGCAGATATTATTTTCAACGATCAAATCCTCTACTTCTTCCTCTGTTAAAATTTCAACATTCCTGCTTTTCAGATAATTCACAAAATTTTTTATAACCCGGGTTGCTCCATCACTGCCCATATGTCTCTGCTGAATGTCAACAAAATGGACGCCTACACTCGCAGATTTTTTCTTCAGTTCGTCAATTTTTTCCTGGCAGGTTCCGAGCTTTTCTTTCGGCGCCCCAAATTTGACATAAACCTCATCAACATAATTCACGAGTTCCCGTGCATCGCTTTTATTTTTTGTAAATTCCTCTAAATTTCCCCCTATGTCAGGCCTTAAATTTAACAAACCATCGGAAAATGTTCCTGCACCTCCGACACCGCACATAATATCGCAGGTTTCGCAGTTTATGCATTTTTCGGTTTCTTTCATCTGGCATATTCTTTTTTCAACGGTTTTTCCTTTGTCAATAATTAAAATTTTTAAATCGTTCCTGTTTTTGCATAATTCATAAGCGGCAAACATTCCTGCGGGACCTGCACCTATAATTATTGCATCGTATTTGTCCATAAGATAAATTTATAAAATTTGATTAAGCGGGTTTCCGCCTGACTACCTGTTTTTTATACATTTAACAATCTATGAATTATTTTTATAAATTCCTTTAATTTTTTGATGGTGTTTTGATGGAGTCTTTATGGCGTCTTTATGGCGTCTTTATGGAGTCTTTGTCGCCTTCATGTCGTTCTTATAATATATCCTGCCTTCTACCGGTGATGCTGATTTGCTCAAATATTCCTCTGGATACTATATAGGATAAATCACGACTGGCGGTTCTCTCTGATGTGTTGCACACCTTTTGATACTCTATGTTCGTTATTTTCCCTTTCTCTTTTACATAAACCACAGATTTAATCTGTCTATCGTTCAGACCAAGTTTATGCAAGTATTCCTTAGTATAAATATCCTTTTGTGAAATAATTATGGGAGTTAAATATTCAAGGAGATGAGGCAAAATAATGTGCTGACCCTCTAAAATTGGGATAATTATATATTTGTTTTTTTACTAATATTTCTAATATTTCCTCTATAAATCCTAAAACATTGTCTGTAATAGCATTAATAAGACGTTATGCAATTTTATTGAAAATCTCAAAGATTTTCAGTATTTAAAAAATCTCATAGATTTTTTAAAGATTGAAACCGAAGGTTTCAGTATATTTTCAAAACTTTGCGTTTTTAAAATACGCTCACTTCGTTCGGATATTTTCAAATCTTTGAGATTTTAAAATAAGTTCGCTTCGCTCTCATATTTTCAAAACTTTGCGTTTTGAAAATAACCTCACTTCGTTCGGATATTTTAAAATCTTTGAGATTTTAAAATCGCAGGTAAATTTC
>MNZY01000173.1 GCA_001873845.1 Candidatus Altarchaeum sp. CG2_30_32_3053
GCTTTTCAATCTCAGGATTGTTGTTTATCAAATTATTGTATTTTTCATAGGATATATTAAAATCCTTGATTTTTAGGTGCTCATCCCTTTAAGTTGGGATAATTAATTTGTGAGATATTTTTTAAAAATCTGCTTAAAAATAAAATTGGATATTATAAATTTAATTTTAAACATTATAGGACATACACAAAACAAATATGAATTCTTGACTTTTTATGTTCATTTACAAAATAATCTAAGTAAGTCCTATAACTTGTAAAAATATTAGTAAAAAAAAAACAAATATATAATTATCCCAATTTTAGTGGGGCAGCACCCAAATGTGTTAACCACCAACGAGCCATGTGGGGCTCCTGAAGGCAATGATTCTGACTTTGGTTGAGGAGGGAGCAAGTTAGGTTTTTCATTAAATACACGAGAGGTGGCAATGTTGCCGGCGGTATCATTAGCTTTTATGTAGTACTTTGTCATATTATCAGGAATCTCTATTGAATAGGTTTGTCCTTCTTGAACCATTTCTATTTCGGAATCATTCCAATGTAAAACCACAGAATTTACATTGGTGTTGTCAGTTACTATTGCTATGATTGTATTATTATTCTTTTTAACTTGTATTATAGATGGTGGAGTAGTGTCAACATTTGTAAATCCTGCATTTTGCATCGCTTTCTTTGCATATTCATTTTGCATAAACTGGCTTTGAACAAGTACACTTCTGTAGTTCTCTATCATAGTTAGCATTGCACCTTCATCTATGCCAATATATGTAGGAGAGAACCAGTCAATATCTAAATTAAATGAATCTTTGAAGCCATATTTACCCCAAAGTCTATATCCATAATTATCTTTCATGTAACGCAACGCTCTTATGGAATCGTTTGGTGTAAATATTATCGAACTTCCTGCACCAGTGGGAGCTACAGTTCCATCATCGTTTTGGCGAGGACCATGAGCACCATAATTGCTACCGTGTAGCGGACATTCACATGCAGTTAATCCCCAGATGTTTTGGCTATATCCTTTATGATTTTTAGGGTTCTCTATACAATAATCTCTGTTTTCAAGCGTAGCATTAACAGAGTTCTGAAAATAGTTTATTCCTACTATATCGGTTTTTCCTTTAAAATCAAACCATATATGTGGATACTGATATGTGAAAAGAGAGGTTGAAGTACTTTCTACAAAATTATACTCCATATCCCCATGTTTATAATGTTTATATTTATAAGTTCTTGTCCAAGCATCCCAACTTTCTTTAGGGATAGGGTGCGTAGAAGAACCCATGGCAAGGAGAACTGCAAGCATGCCTTCATTATATCCTTGCCATCTTGCTGAGAGAAAACCGGTATCGGGTCTCCAACCCATAGAAAGTGTATCTCTGCCATTTAGCATCCATTCCCAATCAACATTCTCGTAAAGCTTTGTAGCTGTTATTTCTATTTCAGTATTAGCAAAATACTGGCGAACAGTAAGCACACCTGCCATAAGTATTGCAGTATCTATTGAGGAAAAACAATCCACTCTATTCCACTTTCCAGTTTCCTGATAGAACCAGTGTGGGAAGAAACCGTGCTCATTCTCCACATAAAAATCGTTTGGATCCTCTGGGTCATCATAATAATTGTTAAGAGTTGTAAGTACTCTTTGATAACCTTCTTCGTAACTTATCCAACCTCTTTCAATGGCGATAGGAATCGATGTGAGATAGAATCCACTGGATGCTGAGCTTCCAATAGGCCAGGCAGTGCTTTCTATTGTAAAACCCCATCTATCAGTGTTTTCATAAAAAAGAGAAATGTGTTGAATTCAACTGTATCTAAAAACTCTTCATCATTTTGTATTGGAGTTTCATTAATACTTTGATTTTCGGGTGGCAACTTTCCTATCTTATTCTCTTTAATACAACAACTTAAGGCCGTAAGAATAATAAATCCTATAATGGCTAAAAACCATAACGCTTTATTAATATCTTTCATTTTTTGTCCGAAATTTTAAAATTTCAAAGGGCGGAACGATTTCGCCTAACGTCCTGCGAATAAAAGAAGTCCCAACTTGTCGGGATTTGAGTGAATCTTTGATTTCCCTTTTATCCGCTGTTAGGCGACGTGCTTATTCTTTGGTAACGCAATATCGTAAACTCACAAAGTTTTTACCAGCGCTTTGGTCTTCTATTATATCTACTATTTTTCCTCCTTTCTCTTCAAAAAATTTGACCATATCTTCTCGCTTTATCCAATACATCTCCATTCGTGGTTGATTTCTATTTATGTTTCTATATACTCCTAAGAAAAATGGTGGAATTATAAGTTTGATAAGTTGTCTAATCGACCTACGTTTTCCGCTTGGTAGTTGATTACGTTTTCCGCTTGGTAGTTGAAATATTAATAAACCATGTGGCGTAAGTATCCTTAGAAATTCTTTTATATAATTTTTAGAATATGATGGCTCCATGTGTTGAAGTGTAATGTTTGTATAAATAAAATCAAAACTATCATCACTGAATAACTTGAGGTCATCAGTCTCATTCAAATAATATTTGCATTTTTCGCCATAGCGATTGTATTTCTTGGCTAACTCTATCATCGATGGTGCAATATCGATGCCATAGACTTGATCGAAATAGTGGGCCATGCGTTGGGTCAACCTTCCAACGCCACAGCCAAAGTCAAGTGCTTTTCTCCTTGGAATATTTATACTCAATGACTCGACATATTTCATAACTGTGTCGATTTCTTCTACACCAGTTCTGAAAAACCCGTCTATTCGCCATTTGTTTCCCTTTTTATCTGGAGAAACAATTATTGCCCACAAAGGATCGGTTTTGCCAAATTCGTCCCAATTTTTCTGTAACTCTTTAATATCCATATTCACTCACTGGTACTCATCCCTTTAAGTTGGGATAATTAATTTGTGATATATTTTTTAAAAATCTGCTTAAAAATTAAAATTGGATATTATAAATTTAATTTTAAACATTACAAGACCTACACAAAACAAATATGAATTCTTGACTTTTTATGTTCATTTACAAAATAATATAAGTAAGTCCTATAACTTATAAAAATATTAGTAAAAAAAAACAAATATAATAA
>MNZY01000171.1 GCA_001873845.1 Candidatus Altarchaeum sp. CG2_30_32_3053
CGCAATAACATCTGCTCTTTGATTTTTCCGGCAAATGGCGGATTGGTAAGCAAAACATCAAAAGCAAAATTGCGGAAATTCTCCTCGTTGTTTCGGTCTGCTTCGTAATCGCCGGTTTTAAGAAGTAGTTTGCGAAGTTCTGCTCTCGCATTTTCTTTTTCAGAGTCAGAACCTTGCCATTCTTTTGGATTAAGAGAATTAAGTTTGAAAATATGCGAGCGGCCATCTCCGGCAATAAGCATTAAGGCGCGGGAGATTTTTACTGGCTTGTCGTCAAAATCAATACCGAAAAGATACCGGCGGGCGTAATCAACCTGCTTTTCGTGCGGCGCATCTTTCAAATCATGGCTCCAAACCCACTGCATCGCGTGGATGAGAAAGCCGCCCGACCCTGCCGCCGGATCAATGATGTATTCTTTATCGCGCGGGTTTAGCATCTTGACCGCCATATCAATCACATGGCGGGGTGTAAAGTATTGACCCTTTTTGCCTTTTGCCACTTCCGGCAACAAATACTCAAAGGCGGCATCAATAATCTCAAGGTTAGAGTCAAGAAGCCTTACGTCTTCCAATTGTGAAACACAAATTGAGAGATGTTCTGGCGAAAGCAATATCTCGTCGTGAGGACCAAAAATCCCTGGCCATTCAAAAACTGATTCCTTAAACAAGCGGTTTACAATGTCAAAAGTAAATTTTGGATCTTTGGTTTTGCGGAAATATACTTCTTGATCTGGTCGAGATTTTGCTTCTTTTTCGTCATAAAGTTTTGCGTAAATGAGTTTGAAAACTTCTTGAAAGACATCAACTCCGGCATTAGCAAGCACCAGTTCCTCCAAAATTTTAATGCGCTCGCTCAAATCATAGTCGGAGGTTAATTTTTCCAAGGTGAGCCGTTCTTCCAGAACATCCTCAATTGTCTGGTCAACGCGAGGGATTGCCCGCAAGTTGTTTTCAAATTTTTTCGGATAGGGGCGATAAAGAATAACCCGCTCGTTTCCGTTGGACCAAACACCAATCGGCGAACCCTTGGAGTTTAGATAGCTTTTTAGTTGATCTATCCCGTCCTCAACTTTTGGTTTTTTAAGTTCAAAGACGATATACGGCGTTTCCTTATCATCCTGATAAATCATTATATCGGCGGCTTTTCTGTGGATTTCTGTGCCGAAATGAACGTCAACCTCAACATCAATTCTATCGATGGGATAACGGTAATCTTTAATCAATCTAACAAGCCAAAGCTGGCGGATAATTTCTTCCGGTTTACCAATGTTCTTGTTTTTATCATAAACCGCAATATCTTTATCGCGTTTGAGGCAGCCAATATAAAATTTATCTTTTTCTTTTTCAAAAATCATGATAGCTTCCTCTATTTTTAGTTCGGAAAACTCCCGCAAGCCGTATTTAACTTGAGGATCCTTAAAAATCGCGTCTATAATTTCGCGCGTTGTTTGTATCTGTTTTTCTGGTAGGTTTGTCGAAAATGGATCTGGTAATTTAGCTGTTTTTTTTTTGCCCATATTATTTTTATAAATATAATAAGATTTTGTTCTTATTTTTAATATCGTGAGTTTTCTAAGAAATTTCAAAAATTTTTGCATGTTTTATTTTCTTTTCTCAAATTTCTCCAAAATCAAAACCCCTACAATTCCAACAACCGCAGAAATACCAAAAAGAACCAGACATCGCTGGCAAATATGGCAACTCATAGAACAAACAGCTGCCTGCATCCCCACTTCAATACTTCCGTAACAATGATATGTAATAACAAACCATATAATGAGTAGCGAGGTAATAAGCAAAAGGCGCGGAATTGTCAATAACTCTTTGACAGAATGTTCAATAAGGAAAATTTTTAAAATGAGTAATATGATAAACAAAATAAACACAGAACTGACAATGACATCTGTTGTTGTTAATCCAAGCACATTCCATCCCATATATGCTCCTGCCAAAACAAGCAAAACCGCCAAAAATTTCTCTATCCTTGCTAATTGAGATGAAAGGTTTTTACTGTATGCCAAAAATTTCCTTCCGAATAACAAAAACAATGTCGGAGCGATGAGTATTCCTATTCCGAAAAGTGCCAGATTTATCAAAATTTCGCCTGATGACAGAGCAAATACCGAACCGATAAAAGGCAGTGTGCATGGGTTTATTCCTATTGCAATGGCGAAGAGCATTCCAAAGGCAAAGGTATTTTTAACAACTGGTAAATTTAAGGGATTTATTTTATGGAGCAGTTGAAGTATTCCCAATACGATTAATCCAATGGCTATTCCTAATTTTATTCCGTTTCCAATCTCAGACTCAAAAATTTTCTGAAAAAACAGACCTATCAAAACCAAGGTAAATAAAAATCCAGCAGCATATAAACCATAATCCCGTAAATTTACTTTTTTGGCAGATATGAACCTGTATAAAGTAATGGGGAATAAAACAATAACACAAGGGGTGAATGATGCAAGGATTCCTGCTAATAAGGGGGTGAAAAAGGAAAATAGGTCCATAAGGTTATTAAAGTTTAATTTTAAAAAGTTTAATTTTAAAGTTTAATATAGTTCTTTATGCTAAAAGCGTAAAATTTAATGGTTGACAAGTTGTAATAAAATTAAAATTTTATGGAAAAATTTCTAAAATGTTGTTGAAAAATTTCACATTTTAGAATCGAGACATAAAATCAAAAAAGCATTTAGTTGTTGACA
>MNZY01000138.1 GCA_001873845.1 Candidatus Altarchaeum sp. CG2_30_32_3053
CAGATTATTACACAAGAATACGATCTACTTTGTAGGTAGGTTATTATAGCAGTCTAATTTGTTATTAATAACTCTACTTGACAACTTTTTACGAAGGAGTTAACACAAAATAATTATAAAATCACAAATAAATTTGTATTTCCAATGAAATATTTGGCCACTCTAAAAACAAAGGGTAAATTTTTTAAGTTTTCACGAGTAAGTCATGTTAATTTTTAAATGGTCACATTTTTCAATAAATTTTTGCAAATTTGAATACAAATTGATCAACTCACGAACAAAAAGTTGTCATCTAGAGTTAATAAAATAAAGAACGAAATTAAAGAACAAAGTATGAACCATAAATTAATACTGGTTGTCTGTGTCGTTTTATTATTATCTGCGGGTTTTTTAGAAGGAAGCTGTGAAAATGTGACAAATGTAGCAATACAAAACATAACTTATAATGCAGATGCCGAAGGTCCGTTTTTTGATGTAGTATTAAAAAATTATGGCAATAATTTAGCAGCAGGACGGCTGGAAATAAATTTTAAATGTGCTCAATTTAATGACACATTTATTAAAAATTTTGAAATTTCTCCGGATAAAACTATGGATTTTGTATATTATTATAATTTCTGCGAGTGCGAGGTCTCAGCAATCCTTAATGTGAAAAATAATATAAATAAGCAAACCACAATGGCAAAAAATTTCAGTGCTGTTGTGATAAATTTTGACGAATTAAATATAGCAGTCAGCGGAAAAATTTTTCCGGACATAAATGCGACATTCAGAATTTTAATCGACGATGTTTCGGCAAAAGAATTTTATCGCGGAAATGTTGTTAATGGAAAATTTTCCTTTGAACTCCCTGATACAGGGAAATTTGTGATCGTTGTTGAAAGTAAGTCGTGCAATACCTCTGAAAAATTCGTAACGAAATACAATACGATAGTAACATTTAAAGATGCCAAAGACGGAGAAATTACAGAAGGAAAGGAGACAAAAATTCTAATTACGGATCAAAAAGGCAGCCCGGTAAACGGGGTTCCTTTGTTTTGTAATGGAATCGCGTGCGGACGAACCGACCAAAACGGAATTTTCAAATTTTTTGCAAATAAAAGTTTTGTATTGAGCGTTCCTGAAACTGCATCAACATGGTCAACAAAAAAAGAAATTACAGTTAAAGAAAAACCAGAAATAAACATCCTGGTTAAAAAAGGCGAAAAGGAAGAGGAAAATTTTGGTGTCGGCGACTCTGTGATAATTACTGTTAAAGCAAATAATTCGCCTCTTGAAAATGTATCTGTCAGAATAACTATGACCGGGACAAACAAAACAATTAATGCAGCAATTAACGAAACCGATGTATTCCTTTTGAACGAAGAAGGCACTTATGAAATTCTGGCAGAAAAGGAAAATTTTAAACCCGCAAAAAAGGTCTTTGCTGTCCGAAGAAATTTTGAGGTAAATTTTAAACAAGATGAGGAAAAGGAAAGGGTGACATTAAAAGTATCTGATGCCATTACAAAAGAAGGCGTGAACGCTGCTGTTGTTACAATTGACTATGTAACTACAGGAAACAAAACAACAAAAGAAATAACACAAAGGGAAAAGACAGATACAGACGGCGAGATAGTATTCAAAATTCCCCCGGAAAAATATAGTTTTTGCGTTGAGAAAGAAAATTACAATAAATTTTGCGAAGAACGCGGATTGATAAGGACATTAGCCATCAGGTTAAGTAAAAATTATATCTTTGAGAATCACTATGAGGTATTTTCAAATTTAACACTGACCTCTTTTTACACTTACAAAGATGTTCAGGTTATTGTTGACGAAATTTTTATCAAAACAAGAAAAGGAAATTTTTCAGTTCAGCCAAATTATGCACAATCAAATATATTTTTAAATGAAACCGGAAAGTATGAAATTTATGTTAAGAGAAAAGGATATCTGGATGCAGTTGTAACTATTTTTGTTGAAAAGACAGATATTGATGTATATTTATCTATTTCAAAAAATTTGCTGGTAATAAGCCCTTCAAAAGAGGTAGATGAAATCAGAATAAGATGCAATAATGCAGGCAATGAAGAAATTGAGCTACGGAATATTACATGGGAAAAAGCAGAAAATAATATTAATAACATCAGTGAAAAAAACTGCGAAATCGTTTTGCCCGAACAATACAGGGGAAAATTTTATGTTAATAATATACATGTTCCAGCAAATTCAACAGATAAATTTAAATTTACAATCAGAAAGGTCTATGATTATACTTGGTTATATACTGTGATAGTTATTATTGTTTTGTTATCAGCGCTTGTAATCGTGCAGCACAGGTATAAAAAGAAAGAGAAATAAAAAATATAAAAATTTATCTATGAAGGTTTCAAAAAAATAAAAAAACCGGATAAAAATAATTTTGTGTGCAATAACAACGATGAATAAAAAGCGATATGTTCTTACCTGCACCGCAATTTTGAGTGCGTAAAAATCTCTGAACATTGCGGGTTTTATTTAATAAAGAGCAGTAAAATGGCTAAAATGATATTTGACATTGAGTCAAAAAAAGAGGAATTTGAAAAACTTTACTCGGACATACTTAAAGTGATTAGTATATGTAAATTCTCTTCCGAAACAAAACTTAGGCAGCTTACAGAGGAAAAACTAAATAATTTTCTTTTAAAATTTGAAATTGACTTAACTGATTTTAGAGAATATGGGTTATGTGTCATATAAAAGGGAACACTTTTTTTGACTTAATTAATTAAGTTTTGAAGGTAACTACTCAGCCACCCTAAAAAATACGCTCACTTCGTTCGTGTATTTACAAAATGTTCAGAACATTTTGTAAGATTGAAAATCTCAAAAATTTTCAGTATTTCATGACTATCGGCTAAATGAGAAAATTGACCGAATTAAATGTCACCAACCAATTGAAACGAGAATTTTTTCCCATTAATATAATTGAAACTGTTGAAAAACCTCGTTTTTTGAGAAATCGGAATTTAAAACCGATATGCTC
>MNZY01000119.1 GCA_001873845.1 Candidatus Altarchaeum sp. CG2_30_32_3053
CTTTTATTCTGCTTTGCGTACTCTGCAACGGGAACGCCCATCGGGCAGGGCTTCTGGCACATTTTACAGTTCACGCACTCGCCGTCTATTCGTATCCTGACATGAATTTCTACAAACGCAGTTTTTTTGAAATTTTATCTGTGGGGTTTCCAGTCTTTAACATGGAACTCCATAATGTGCCCTTTAGGACTTCTTGGACTCTCCTTGTTTAGCTCATCACATAATTCTACAACGAAATTATGGATCGTCTTGTTTCTGAAAGGATCTAATGTGATGATTAAACGGTTATTGATTAATTTTTCACTTCCTCCATGTTGGTATACCATAATTTTAGCACGGTTAAAATCTAGGTTACTGTACTTGTTTTTGATTCGGTTGAATAAAGAGTTATGTGCGGAAAATAGGTAATTGATATTCGCTATTTTGAAGGTTGATGCTGTTGTGTTTAACTTATAAAATGCTTCATCGTCATCTATTTTCTCTATTTTCTCCATTAATGCTTTCTTTTCCGTTTCTATTTTCTTTAACTCGCCACCCATCCGTTTCTTTATAGAGGATATGTTTACATCCTGTTTTGTTTTAAGTATTTTTTCTAATGTTGAGATCTCACCCCTTATTGAGTTCATCTCATTATCTTTTGATTTAATTTGTTTGCTCAACTTATTTTTCTTATTTTCCGCAGCAGCATTCGGTATTTGTATTAAGTCATATCTGGCGTGTTTATCTAATCCCATACCATTTTTCTCTTGCTCAAATGCATCTTCTTGATTCCAGTGCTTTGAATAGATTTTTGCGATACCAGTCATCTCTGTCTTACAATTCTTTTCGTCTTTCTTGATACTTGTTACTTGTATGTTAATCTTACCTGTCTTGAGGTCCCTTATTATTCCACACCTAAACCCTATTCCTTTTACTGTAAGTGTCACATCTGCGACATCTTTGACAAGTTTCCTTTCCTCCGAATCAAAGTGTAATGGTTTGAATAATTCAAGTTTATTTTTGATTATTTCCGCAACTTCCTTTATTATCTTTGGATTCCTGACAGCCAAACTAATGAAGTCAACACCAAGTTCATCTTTTAACTCTATGAATAACTCTGTCTTAAATCCACCTCTATCAAATACAACAATTTTCACGGTTTGTTTTCCAAAGATTCTTTGTAATCTCTTTACTAACTCAGGTATCACTTGTTTGATGTTACTACCATCGGATTTTAACACAAATATTATTGGATTGCCTTTAATATCATTAGCTGAGAACATCTCTATTGCTTTCATTATCCTCCCACGGGTTGCATGCCGTATCTTGGATACACTTGCTTTTCCAAAATAAGCAATAACATGACCATCAATAAAGACGATATTCAAATCAATCACGCCGTGTTTATGTAACTTACGTGCTATATTATCTACAAACTCCTCCACTGCTTGCGGATCAAGACGCTTTTGAAATTCGTAGATATCGTCTTTTGATGGAGGTCTTATTGATTCTGTGAATAATGCATATTCATCTTTTTGGATCAGATTTAGGTAGTATTGGGCAGGGATGTCTTTAAGAATCATATATGTCAATGCATTGCCAATTTCAACTTTAGTGCATCGTTTTTTATAGGGAGTTGGATCAAATATTGAATAATCTGCCATCTCATCAAACCGGAGCATGTTTAATGTTTTATTGTACCCTAAGATGTCTAATTGAGCCTGCAACAAACGAGCACCTGCTAATGAATTTCGCACCTCTTCAGCGTCTCGGTTGAATTGATCAATCAGTGCTTTTTTTAACTTTATCAATATCGAATTTCTTTAATACGTCCCTTACTGACTCATCACTAACCGCTATACCTTCCAATCTCAGTTCCTTTCCTATATCTTCACATCTCTTTTGGGGGTTCTCAACTCGTTTTCCTAAAATTTTCTTCACAACATTATGTTTGATTTTATAGGGTCACTGTTTTCTCTCTTTTATCAACCCCCTTGCACCTTGCTCTTCAAATCGTTTACATATTTTTCCAATAGTGTCAGGGTTCTTATTTAGTTCTCTCGCGACTTCTTTCTTCTTCCATCCACTTTTGACGCGTCTAACTGCTTCAAGATTTTCCAAAATGTAATCGCCAGGATTTAACTTTCGTACATCAATTATTTCGACTATTTTTACATTGGCATTTTTTCCGTATGAAACTTCACATCCCATATCTGTGTCAGGAGTTATCTCCTGTCTTGCTTTAATCTGGCGTTTTCTTGTTTCTTCATCTAACGCGAAATAGAAATAATCGTAACCAATTTTTATTCGGTTTAATTGTTTATTTCTCACAAGGTGTTTGAGTTGATGGTATAGATCAAGGTTTAGCATCTTTTTTAAGTCCTTGCTATTGTAACCTGCTTTGCTTTGTGTGATCAATTCCTGTAATGTGGGTTCTATACTACCGAAGTTCGAAAAAACGATATCCTTATATCTCCATAAACCTTCATCACTAATCTCATCTTTGACGAGATCATAAATGGTAAAATATTGTCCTTTGTTGAACAAGCATGAAAATAATTGTTGGTCCCTTATCTTGTATTTAATTACTCCTCTTTGAGCGTTAAACTGTTGCTCTAACTCTTGCCAAGATACAACTTTCTTCTTTTTGATATACGCCAGAATATCCTTTGATTCTATATCTATGTGTCTTTGTTCAAATACCATTTTGTTTCACCCCATAATTGGGTTGCATATTATATATTTTGATTACATGTTAATATATATCTTTAAAGATATAAAAATATATAGACATAAAAATCATACAGCCCAAATTATTAATTCGCAGTGCGTAGGTAAAAAATAGGTTATTCGTCAAAAATCTTGTAGAAATTCATGCCTGAATACGTGGAATTTTGAAATTAATCCGAAAAACGCTCCGAGCGGGCAGAAATACTTGCACCATATTTTCCTACCGTAAAAAGGAGTTAAAGCGAAGGTCATTATAAATAATGGTATAGTGAGCGC
>MNZY01000093.1 GCA_001873845.1 Candidatus Altarchaeum sp. CG2_30_32_3053
AACCTACTTCTGTTCATATCATACAACCCAGTTCACAGAGGATATAATACAAGAAAATAGTGAAAAAAAAAGGGATAAAATATGCCTTGCACAAAAAAAATAATTTTTAGGAAAGGCATTAAATAAAACAAAAAAGGTTCAACAACTAAATGCTTTTTTGATTTTATGTCTCGATTCTAAAATGTGAAATTTTTCAACAACATTTTAGAAATTTTTCCATAAAATTTTAATTTTATTACAACTTGTCAAAGAAAAACCAAAGAATTAAAAACTTTGTTTTTTTTATTTGTGCTCCTAATTTATAATAATAGAATTAAATCTGACATTTCCAAGTTATGATAAATATGGAAAATTTAGGAATCATAAAGAAAGAGGGCACTGTATTTGTGTTAGTTGATATTCAAGAAAAATTTGTTCCGGTAATTGATAACATTGAAAAAGTAATATTAAATGTAAATATTCTTATTGAAGTTTCAAAAATTTTGAAAATCCCGCTGATTGTTACAGAGCAATATCCAAAAGGTTTGGGTAAAATCACCGACAAGATTTTCCTCCCTGAGAATATCAAAGCTATTGAGAAATTAAATTTTAGTTGTTTCCAGTCTAAAGATTTTGTTCAGAAAATTAAGGAACTGAATATTAAAACAATAATACTTTTTGGTGTTGAGGCTCACGTTTGTATTTTGCAAACTGCTATAGATGCTATAAAAAATGGAATAGAAATTCATGTAGTTGTAGACGCAATATCCTCGCGATCATTTGAAAACAAAAAAATTGCATTAGAAAGAATGAAACAATCTAATGTTTTTTTGGTATCAACCGAAATGATTATTTTTCAATTATTAGAAAAAGCAGGTACTGATGAATTTAAATCAATAAGTAAATTAATCAGGTAGGTTTTTCTAATATTGTTGTGTCCGCCTGCGTCATACTGTCGGTCGCCTCGCTCCATCATTCGCCTCGCATGCTCCCCACATAACACGGCTTAAACAGAAATTTCCCAAATAATCTACTTCGCCTCGCACTTCGTTTAAGTCCGATAAGTTATACGCAACCGGCTTCGGAACACAATATTATATTTAAAGGTCGAAAATTAAATCTTAAAAAGAGGTGAAAAAATGAATTTAAGCAACTTTTGGAAAGAAAAATTTTAGAAACGAGCGGGTTTTGCCGATTATATTTTGGTAAAACTTAGTTGCATCGCTTTCGGGATAATAATCGCTGCGTTAATTCCAAAATTAATAGAAATCGTACATTCTCAATAAGTTGGGGTAAATAAATTAAAAACACAAAAAATATCGGTTGGTTTTATCATCTTCCCACAAGTTATTGAGAAATTATAATTTTAATAATGTTTGCGGGAATTTGTGATATTTGTGGGAAATTTTCAGGGAGCATGCATACCTGTAAGTTGTGCGGGAGACGGTGTTGTGAAGAATGTATTGACTTTCAGGGAATATGTCTAATGTGCAGGGGAGGGAAATTTAAGAAATTTAGCGGTGAAAATTTAATAGAAATTTAAAATAGATGCCAACGATGCTGAAGAGCATTTTAAGTCAGGAACTTCACTATTCAGGTCAAAACGGTATGAAGAAGCAGAGAAAGAATTTAGAGAAGCATTACGACTAAATCCGAATTATGCCAAAGCACATAATAATTTGGGAAGGTTGTGGTTTGAATATAATTTAAGATCCATGTGTGATGAAATAGGAGAAGAATACAAAAAAGCGATAGAGATAAATCCAAATTATACAGAGGCGCATTATAATTTATGGGTTTTATAGGTATATTTCCAATGGTACGAAGAAGCAGAGGAAGAAATTTAGAAGAGCAACACAAATAAATCCAGATTTTGCATTAGCACATCTTGGTTTGGGGATTTTATTGTTATCAGATTACAAGAAAGAAGAAGCAGAGGAAGAAATTTTAAAAGCAAAGAACTTGTCTGAAAAACAAGATAAAGTTAAAGGTGTTGATTTGTGCGATGAAATTTTGAATAATTTAGATAATCCGAATTTGTGGATCCTATGGAGTTAGATAAACTTTTCTTTGATGAATTATGTGATTTGCAGGATAAATTTTAGGAAATTTAGCAGGGAAAATTTAATGGAAATTTAAAAAACGATAAAATTTTATTAAAAAATGAAGGAAAAATACACAATCTTGGTTTTGGTTGGAATGCTGATTACTATCATGGTTTTGATGAGTGGATGTATTGGAAACGAAAGCGGGCAGGGAATAGAGGACAAAAATAAAACAAATGAAACAATAAACGAAGCAAACGAAAGCAGTTGTGATAACGATGCTGGAGTGTGCAAAGTTCCAACTATACCCGAAGAAAACAACAAAACACAAAACAACGGACAAAAGGAATGAAAAGGACAAAAAAGACCTTGGTAATTTTAAACATTTATGAAATAACAATTACTCACAAGAAAATAAAAGTCAATTATTTCCGGGATTTATGGATGGAAATCCCAAAAATTTTCAATCTTATTTTAAATTTTGTTAGAAGTTTTAAATCTCCGAACGAAGCGATGGGATGTTCAAAACCGTAGAAATTTTTAACATTTCCGAACGAAACGAGGTAACAAAATGTTTGGAACATTTTGTAAATGGTTGAGTGTCAAATAAAGAGGAACATAAATTTATACTAACTACTCAGGAAGTAGGAAATTTACCTCTGAAAATTTCAAAAAAATATAATTTCAAAATTTATGAAATTTTAAAAGACACGAACGAAGTGAGTGGAACAAAGTGAGCGTAAAAATCAAAAATTTACCAGTAATTTTCAAAATGAAATTTTGAAATACTGAAACCTTCGGTTTCAATCTTTAAAAAATCTTTGAGA
>MNZY01000030.1 GCA_001873845.1 Candidatus Altarchaeum sp. CG2_30_32_3053
ATCGGGTAACCTTCCGAACCATAAAACCCTCAATATTCTCCACTTTTAAAGTGGTTCTATTTACAAAATCAAGCTTTTTCATTTTGATTACTTACATAATAATATATATTAGATATATATCATTAAATAAATAAAACTTTTGAACGACAAGAAACTTATTTTAAAAAACAGAAGGATTTTTATAAGAAGAGTTGCATTCTCTTACAACTTGTTGATGATAATTCAAAGGAAATTTCAATGGCTTTGGCAGATGACACGACACACAAATTTTTATCCCTGCTTTCGGAAAAGCCGATGACATTGACAGAAATTTGTGCCAAACTAACAAGATTTGAAGGTGATATGTTCAAATTTATCCGAATATATTATTTATACTCTTTTGATAAATTTATATTTTGAAGTTTAGAAATTCAATTAAAAAATCAAAATCTTGTACAATTTAAGGATGCGATAAAAAAGAACAACAAAAAAGATAGATGATTCATGACTTTTTAATATAAAAGTCACCATGAGATTGGCTTCATGAAGAGGATGCAAACATGGGATCTCAAACACCAAGAAATAAAATTTAAAAATAACCAAAAATAAAATATTAAACAAAATGATCTGACAAAACCGGGAGTGAAAACCCGTAAAAACATCATAGGAAAAGTCCCATCAGGCACAAAAACAGCATTGATGATTTAATTTTAATTTTAAATCGGCTGCATCAATGCTAAAAATAAAAAACAAAGCCGACAATAAAAAATATAATAAAAAATATAAATAAAAGCATATAAAATGCAAAATACGAAAAGTATTTTAAGGAAAAGTCCCACTGGGCAAATAGTGATAGCAGGAGTGCTAATAGCACTTCTGATTGGAGTAGCATTTGCAGTTGTAAATATTCAAGGAGAGGACAATAATGCAAAACCTGTGAAAGAATCAAATATTACAGTTCAATTGAATGATACAGATGCACTATTGTTTGATGCACAAATATATGCATCACATATGAATGTAAGTGTTGATGAAAAGCTGTCCGCCGACTTATACTCCAGGACATTCAAATGCCTGAAGAGGAACTGAGAACGAAGGAAATAGAAACATTTGCCGGACTATGGATTGAGCATACTCCGGAATTCAAGTTTGTTGTGCAGTTTACTCGTAATGGTGAGAAAACAATCAAACCGTACCTGAATAAGTATCCAGAGTTTGCAAAGGTTGTTGAGGTGCGCAACACTGCAAAAGTTTCTTTAGATGATCTCAGAAGAGCGCATGTGAGTATTTTATCTTCCAATAGTATGTCAAATATACCTATAAACTCTAACATCAACGTGTTTGAGAATTGTATTGAATTGTATGTTAAGACAGGTGATTATGATCTGCTTAAAAACGCTCTTCAAAAAACAAAAATATATGACGAAGTTAAGAATAAAGTTAAGATAATCCAAGTTGAAGCATTAGCAGAGGATTGTACTGATATTTATGGTGGACTCTCTTTAAGTAACTGTACAAGTGGTTTCGCTGTGAAAAAGTGGGATTTATGGAGCTGGAGTTGGATTAAAGGTATCACAACTGCTGGTCACTGCTCAAATACTCAGTCATATAACGGTAACAATCTACCTTTTCAGAGCCAAAATTGGGCAGGTAGCTATGATATTCAGTGGCACACCGCGCCAGGGTACACCGTGACTAATAAAATACAATCACAAAGTTGGGGCTCCACACGCACCATCACCGCAAAGAAAAGTAGAAATAACCAACAAATTGGTGAATATGTTTGCAAGTATGGAATGACTACTTATTACACTTGTGGTTATATTTGTAGTAAGGACTTTAATCCGCAAACACAGCAGAATAACGTACCAACTTTTATTCTAGTTAACAACACGGCTGGTTGGAATGTTCTTGCTAGCTATGGAGATAGTGGGGGTCCATGGTTCAAAGGCAATACTGCGTATGGAACACTTAAAGGTGTGTTTACTTCTGGCCCTAACGCTGGTGATGCCTACTATATGGCAGTTAACTATGTGGAATCTGGACTTGGTGTTACTGTGATAACATCTTCAGAATAGTAAAAAACAATGAAAATATTGATTGAAAAAACAATGAAAAGTGTATTCTATTTTTTATTTTTTTATTTTTTATTACTATAATTGTAACTATTCAGAGGGTATAAAATTTACCCGCGATTTCAAAATTTATTTTGAAATACACGAACAAAGTGAGCGTAAAATTTCAAAAAATGCCAAAAAATCAAAAAATTTACCTATAATTTTTTGGGTGGCTGAATAGTTACTTATAATTAACACCTAATCAAAATTCAAAAATGGATATAAAATTAAAAATATTAACGGTATTAATGATGATGGGAGGAATTGTTTCATTAATGTTGATCAGTGGATGTATTGAAGAACCACAACAAAATAACTCTGTTAATACTTCATCGTTAGATATTTTCTTTCCAGTACAAAAAAACCCAACAGATGTTTGTATGTGTGCGTTATTAGAAGATGAATTAGTAATAGATAAAGATGGTTGTCTCCGTGCCGGTGGTTGTTTGCTTATATGGCCTTATGGTTTTTCATTAAAGAATGAAAGTGGTGTGAGATATGTCATTGATGACAATAATCAACCCATAGCGAGTGTGGGGGATAAAATCAAAATAGGAGGTGGTGAAACACCGGGTGCTCATGAGTGGGGTCGTTGTCCAGGTCCTTATTTCATCGTTTGTAAATATGGTATAAAAGTAATTTAAAATATGTTCACACACCAAAACACGAATTGTGGTTAAATTTAATTGAGACTCTATTTGGTAAAATGGCAAGAACTTTCCTAAAAGCAATAGGGGTGAATACAAGAGGGGAACTAAAACAGAGAATATTAAATGTGGTAGAAGAGATTATAGTAAATTTGCTAACTTTTTGCAC
>MNZY01000033.1 GCA_001873845.1 Candidatus Altarchaeum sp. CG2_30_32_3053
AAAAATTAAAATTGGATATTATAAATTTAATTTTAAACATTACAAGACCTACACAAAACAAATATGAATTCTTGACTTTTTATGTTCATTTACAAAATAATATAAGTAAGTCCTATAACTTATAAAAATATTAGTAAAAAAAAACAAATATAATAATTATCCCAATTTTAGTGGGCCAGCACCTAAAAACAATACTACCAAAAGATGTCAAAATGACTATAATACTTACAAATTATTAGAGTTGTTGCAAATTAAAAATTTCAAAAACGATTAAAATTAACAAAGTCATTCTTATCTCTGCAGGTATTGAAGATTCTGAAATTCATCTATCTGACTCAACTTTGATGCTGGGGCCAACAGGTTTAATTGAAGTATGTTTTTGCCCGCATTGGTGTCCATCCACAAACTATAAAGTTTTGAAAAAAAATTTTAACTTTTTCAAGGTAAATTATTATGTTTTTGACAATTTAAAAATCTTACAGATTTTTAAAGATTGAAAATCTTACAGATTTTTAGTATTTTAAAATCTTACAGATTTTTAAAGATTGAAAACTTGCAGTTTTCAGTAAAATTACGAGTTTATGGATGGACACTAATTAATAATCAAATTTTAGATTTGAAATTGGAAAAGTTTGTTAAATTTTTATAAATTTTAGCATACCCTTTCGCTGTCTCTTCAATAGAAAATTTTTTTGCCCTCGCCATTGAATTGTGCATCATTATACTTGCCAAAAACGGCTCTTTTAAAATTTCCTCCTTTAATTTGCCGTATTCAGCAGGAATTGAATCCATAAATTTTTTATACTGCTCCGAATGTTTGCCAAACCCGCTCAAAATTTCTCCTGATTTGACCAAAATACATACCTCTAAAATTTTATTTGCCAGTGCTTCGCTGTCATTCAATGTCCAAAAACCAGTGATATTATCATTTTTCATTCCGTCTGCAAAATCCCACTTCCGGTAAAAGTCGTTTATCATATCCCTGATTCCACCAACTTCGGTCCCGATAACGATTGCCCCGCTATCCATTGCCTCCAGGGTTGTCAGTCCAAACGGCTCAAAATCCGGCACATTGACAAATATATCGCTTGCCTTATATAAATTTTCCAGATAAATCCATCCCTTTAAAATTTTCACATTTGCGGGAAATTTCGCCTGCAGATAATTTGCGTAATTTAACAAATCCGCATCCCCACCAGAATATTTTATTACAAACCGCACATTTTTTATAACATCATTCACTGCCCTGCTTAAGTCCCCGCCTTTCCCAAAAAATTTTTCAACTGCCCACAACAATGCCCCGGGTTTTCCCTGCCTTCTGTCAAATCTTCCGACAAATGATACAACTATGCCGTCGTTTAAGTTATTAGAATCAAGAAAAATTTTCCTCTCCTTTTTCTTTTCGCCCACATTAAAATTATGAAATTTTTCAATACCGTTAAAAACATAAGTGGTTTTGTTTGCTGTATTTTGCTGATTTTGCGGAAATTTACCCATAAAATTTAATATATCAGACATATAACTCCTGCTGACGGTATTTACTTTATCCGCATAATAACAGCCCAACGCCTCAATTGAAAATTTCCCCCATCCAAAGCCGGAAAAATATGAAATTTTGCTTATATCATCATATTCGTAAAATTTTATCCAGTCAAGAAAATGGACATCATAAACGCATTCTTTTTCTCCGATTCTGTGGATTGTGTAAAGCACAGGTATTTTCTGCTGCTTTGCATACTTTAATTTTCCCATAACTCCCGCTGGAACACAATGCCAGTCATTGATATGAATCAAATCAACATCATAATGGTTCCAGAATAAATGATCAAGAAACATTGGAATTGCTCTTGAAAACAATGCAATTTTCTGGGGAAGAGACGCATAACATTGCCATTCATTTAATTCTGCTCCGCATATCAGATGAATCGGAATATTTGGATTTAAGGAATCGGATGCCAGTTTTACTTCAATATGCTGTTTTCTGTTGCTCAACCGGATATCAAACTCTGTCTCCTTCTTTAGTATTTCTATATTTTTAAATCCATTCTGCAAGCCCTGTGCAGGCATTGCCAAGCTTACATAAATTTTCCTATCTATGTTTCCAAAATTTTTATTTATGTTTTTATAAATATCCTGGACAATTGTTCCCAGTCCGCCTGTCTGTGCAGGAGGATATTCAAAGGTTAATGCAAGGATGTGCATCTTAAAAATTTAATAATACCTTTATAATTAGTATTAATTCCAATTTAAAAATAAATGGATAGGGAAACACTTCAAAGAAATTAAAGAAAAGTATGCGGGAAAATAATGCCGGTTATCAGGGCGAATGTTACTGACAGAGAATGATGTAAAAAAATATACCAATACACTTAAAAAAATATGATTACCGTTTTGCGACTTGGACACCGCTTTGAGAGAGACAGGCGAATTTCAGCACATATATGCTTAACTGCACGGGCATTCGGAGCAGATGAGGTTGTTTTTGATGTTAGGGATGAACGGGTAGAGGGCAGCGTTAAACGGATTACAGATGAATGGGGGGGAAATTTTAAGGTAAATTTTACCAGCGATTATAGGAAATTTATAAAAAATTTTGATGGCACAAAAGTTCATTTAACAATGTATAAGTTGTACCGATAAAATTCCCATGAATGTAACTTTTTTATCACTGAATTTTCATTTATTTTATGAAAATTCAAAAAGATTGTGTGTTTTTATATCTAAAAAACATACAAAAAAAAGGGTACGGATATTATGGTACAGATATATCAAATCTTGCTGGTGAGTTGGGCGTTACTTGGCATGGACTTCAAAAAAGAATATCCTTCTGGAAAAAGAAAGATCCATTATTTAAAAATTTTGT
>MNZY01000258.1 GCA_001873845.1 Candidatus Altarchaeum sp. CG2_30_32_3053
AGGACATACACAAAACAAATATGAATTCTTGACTTTTTATGTTCATTTACAAAATAATATAAGTAAGTCCTATAACTTATAAAAATAATAGTAAAAAAACAAATATATAATTATCCCAATTTTAGTGAGGTAGCACCCAAAATCTTTGGATACTTTATCATTATGCGAATTATTATAATTTGCCATAACAACCTTTCCGCCTATGAAGAAACTTTCTTCCTTTTTTAACTTGCTTCTGATTTTTATTATTTCCTCCTTTTGTTCTTTTGTATATTTTCTAGGTCTATCTTTATTCCAACATCTGTTATCCATGAGCAATTTCAATGATTCTGTACAAATTATAGTCATTTTGACATCTTTTGATAATATTGTTTTTGTCCATATTTATTCTTCAAATCATAATATGTAATATTGATGTTCAAAATAAATAATCAAAAGTTGAAATTTTCACTATATCAGCAATGAAGCAGCAGAAGCAATAAAAAATATAAAAAATAAGGACAAACAATAATTGTTCGTAAGCCCGTTGATGCTATTGTAAAAACCTTTAAGGTTTTCAGGTGTCTGCCTTTACTTTTTCGGAAGGTATTTTAATACGACTATATTGCCGATTTGCCTTATACCTGCAAGTGTTAATTTTCTTTCATCCATTGTACCTTCAACCAGATTTACCCCGTCCCCAATAACAACCGGAGCGATAGCAACATAAATTTCATCAATTAAATTTGCTTCTATCATACTCTTATTTAAATGCCCCCCTCCTTCCAGCAAAATTCTTTTCATCCCTCTTTTATAAAGTTCGTCCATTAATTTAACCACATCAACATTGTCATCTCCGCACACAATTACAGATGCCTTTTTTGCTAATTCTTCTATTCTGTATGGCTCTGCATTCATTGATACAACAACAATGTTTTTTGCTTTATTATCCAGAACATTCGCATCATCTGGAACTTTTCCATAACTATCTATTACTATCCTTGTTGAATTTTCTTCTCTTCTTTCGCTAATAGTTAATTTGGGATTGTCTATCAATACAGTATTTATACCAACCATTATTCCATCAACACTTTTTCTTATTTCATCTCTTCTCGCTTTATCCAGCTCGTCAGAAAACACTACTCTTTCTCCTTTTCTTGCAATTCTCCCGTCTAAACTCATAGCCATATTTAATATTATGTATGGTTTCATTTTGCTATTTTTCACTATACAAAACTTAATTATAATAATTATAGTAATTAGTGGTTGAGTGCCAAATGAATTGTGGACACTTTTTTTGATATAATTAATTAAATTTTGAACTAAATAAAAAGATTAATAAGTGATATTTTTAATTACAAAATTGATTGTTTTTATATCGTTTAAAATTTATAAACACAACCCTAATTTTTACAGTAAACATTGTAATTTAAATATGGGTTTAAACGATACAGATATAAAAGACATATCTGACAGGAATGGCCGAAACAGGAATGCTGATGTAGACAAAAACACTGGCGCGGGCAGCAAAAAATTTCCGTCTGATTTAAAAACATTAATGGTGTGGGCTGTCTTAACTGTCATCTTTATTTTTGTTCCTGTATTAAATGAAACATTTTTAAGGATAATTTTTGCCTGGACAACTGTATTGTTCATTCCTGGATATGTTTTAATTGCCTTTCTTTTTCCGGAAAAAAACGATATGGATTTGATTGAGAGAATCGCGTTGAGTGTTGGATTAAGTGCGGCAATTACTCCGGTTTTGGGTCTGATTTTAAATTTCACTCCTTTTGGAATTCGCCTCAACCCGATAGTTATAATTTTGTCCTTTTTTATATTTCTCTTTACAATTTTGGCATACCTGCGCCTGAAAAATATCCCCGAAGCAGAGCGATACAATGAAAATTTCGGTTTTTCAAATTTATCTTCAAAAATTTCGGACATCGCAAAATTTCCGGAAAAACCGACTGATAAAGCATTATTTGTGTTATTGCTCTTTTCAGTTGCTTTCTGTGTATTTACATTTGCGTATGTTTTATCCCTTCCAAAAGAAAAAGAGAAATTTACTGAATTTTATATTTTAAATGAATATGGAAATGCAAACTGGTATCCTGCAAATTTAACTGCGGGTGAAAATTTTACTATAAATGTCAATATTGTCTGCCACGAGCGCGGGGCAACAAAATACATGCTAATCGTTAAATGGAATGAAAGCAGCGAAATTTTGTATAAAAGATTTATCTGGCTGAGAGATAATGAAACATTTAGTGAAAATTTTGCTTTTACTGCAAAAGACACCTTTAAAAACACTACAAAGAGGGATTTTTTGCTATATAAAGACGATAATAGTGAAATTTACAGGAAGTTGCATTTGTGGATAGATGTGCAAATTTAAAATGAGAATGTGAATAATATGAAGAATGTGTGAAGAATATGTGAAAAATTATTAATTGAAAATTTAATTATTTATAGTCCCGACCTTCCGAGATTTATATATTTTTTACGCTTAAATAGAGCTTGTCCAACTGTAGCGTTATTTCTTTTTGATAATATTTGGTGATTCATTATAAATTAATGTTTTTTAAAGATATTTTAATACTTTTTAAAATATGTTTTATCAACTTATTATGTAAAAAACATAATTATTATTTATGGATCAAAAAAATGGATCAAAAAATAATAAAGGTAAAGGTATTGGGTAAAATAATTGTAAAGATGGATACTTTCCTGGAGGAAATAATAGAGGGAATACTTTTTGTCAAATTAAAAAGTACTGCTGAAGATACAATCATTGTATTACAAAAAGATAACATTGTTTACCATAAGTGTGAATCTGATGTCAAACCATGCGGAAGTCAGGTAGGTGGAAAGCGAATGTATAAATGTAAAAAAGACGGTTGTAGATATAGATTTACACCAAGTGAAACTCTTCCAAAGATGCGGCACAGTATTAAAGAGGTTGTTAAAGGATTAAGATACTATAAAGAAGATAAAA
>MNZY01000224.1 GCA_001873845.1 Candidatus Altarchaeum sp. CG2_30_32_3053
GTGTAAAAAATTAGCAAATCAACTATAATCTGTGAAATATTTTTTAAAAATCTGCTTAAAAATTATATTTTTAAACAAATAACTTTTTTAAAATATCATTTAAAAATCCAAAAGATTTTAAAAGATTGAAAACTCATAGTTTTCAGTATTTTAAAATCTCGTAAATTTTAAAAGATTGAAAATCTCAAAGATTTTCAGTAAAATTAAATATTGTGAATTTAATTTTAAACATAAGGAAGGGTGGTTGAGTGCCAAATAAATGTAGGACACTAATTTAGTAAATAAAATTTACTTTTTCCTCAGTTTTAGGAAAAGTGTAATAAGTAAAATCAAGTGCCACTGATATTATTTCCATAGCATTTAATAATGTGAAACACTCTAAATTACCTACTTCTTATGTCTTACATAAGTCATTTGATTTTGAGGTATATATTTTTAGAGGCATAAGAGAAAAGTGTCCTACTTTCATACGGCACATAACCCTGTTTGTATCAAATTTAATTTTCATAGCCAGTTAAATTTTCATCCTCTCAAATAAGGCATCCGCCATTAAAGGAAGCAATACAGTAACATCTCCTTCAATCGTTATGTGTTTTGCCTTTTCATTAATCTTTCCCCATGATATTGCCTCTCTTGTTCTTGCTCCGCTCAATGAACCGTCCGACTCCACAGCAGTCGTTATAAAAACCGCAAAATTTAAACCATCCCTGAACTGGTTCCACCATATAGTATGATGTTTGCTTATTCCGCCGCCGAGCATTAAAGCCCCTGTATTCTTTGCAGTAAAGACAATATCCGCAAGTGCTTTCTCATCCTTAAATAAATTTACTCTGAAATTTTTGTGGTTCTGCCAGAACATAAATAACTGGAATCCGAATGCCCCGTCGGTTATTCCCGGAACAAAAACCGGAATATTGTTTTTGTATGCCCAATAGACAATGCTTTCGTCTGCATTTTTTTCATTTTCAATTGCTTTTCCAAAGCCCCTGATTATTTCAGAAGTTCCGAGTTCTGTCTCTTTGTTGCCATAAATTTCATCCATAACTTTCTGCATTTTTTCTTCAAGTATTATTCCGTAACTTTCATTCGGCACAAAAATATTTCCCAGACGGTTTATTCCTTTTTCCCGCAGTTCAGTGTCATCTGCCTCAAATTTTCCGTGATAATATTCCTTCCAGAGTCGGGCTAAATCATGGTCAAGCGTTCCGCAGGTTGTAATTATAACATCAGCTAATTTGTGCTTTACTATGTCCTTTATTATTCCTCGTGTTCCTGTTGCTATGATATCAGCGGGAAATGACAGAAATTTTATGCAATCCTTCTGGTTTTCCATTGTTTCCAGAATATCAACGCCGTCAGCAACCTTCTTCGCCGTAAATCCGCCGCCTTCATACATCTGCTTTATAATTTTATCCGCTGTTAATTTTCCCATCTTCATGTCACTGACGGGTCTTAAATTTTTTAAATTTTGGGTCATTTTGGTTTTATACACTTTTTAATTACAATTATAGTAAACTTGCTAACTTTTTGTATAGTTATCAAATTTACGAGTATAGTCATTTTACTGCAAAAAGTCAGTAAAATGACTATATTTATCACATTAATTATTAAATTTTATTGTTAATTAAACCAACAATGCCTAATTTTTCGGAACCCGGAAATTTACGCTCACTATCGTTCGCGTATTTTCAAAATGAATGTCTGAAAATTGCCAAAAAGTACATAAAAGATGCGAAAGATGCAAAAGGAAGAAAATTAATCTTCACAACAGTAAGCGGCTCACATAGTTACGGATTTCAGTCAGAATACAGCGACATTGATTAAAGGGCGTGCCATATTGAGAACACGATAAATTTATTCCGGCTGGAAAAACCAAAGGAAACTATTGAAAGAAAGGATGATATAGTTCTCAAAGGTAATGACAAAGGACATGAAATTGACTTTGTGGGTTTTGAAATTGAGAAATTTTTACGGCTGATGCTGAAAAACAACGGCAATGTTTTTGAGCAAATTTATTCTCCCCTCGTTGTTGTAACATCTAAATATCACGATGAACTTAAAACACTCGGAAAGCCCGCAATAACCAAAAAAATTTATCACCATTACTCAGGATTTGGAAATAATAAACTGAATGAGGCGAGAAAGGAAAAATTTTCAAATGTTAAAGTGAACCTTTACCTTCTTAGGACTTTAATGACCGGAATAAATGTTCTCGAAACCGGAGAAATAAATCAAAATATTGCTAAATTGAATAAGAAATTTAAACTGCCTGTTATTGACACATTAATTGCCTTAAAAAAGAAAGAAGAGAAAAGGAAAATAAATATGCAGGAAATATCTGCTGATGTTGAAAAAGAAGCCGTAAAATTACAGGGAATTTTGGATGAATCGTATAAAAGTAGCAATTTAAAGAACGCTCTTTCAGAAGAATATAAGGAGAAATTTAACGAATTTCTGGTTGAGTGTCAAATAGAAGCAGGCCATTAATTTCGTATAATAAGCTGCGGTAGAAACGAACCCGGATAAATTTATTTTACCTTCATTTATCTTTATTCATTTCTACATTTAATAATTTAAATTTTCCCAAAATATTATTTTATTTTTTACCATTTTATTTTATTTTATTTTATTTTTATTACATTTTTAATTTCTATCGGGTCGGACAGGTCTTCCGCCATACACAATCTCGATATATCAGCGATATTCCGCAGAGGAATTCGCACATTGCGAT
>MNZY01000059.1 GCA_001873845.1 Candidatus Altarchaeum sp. CG2_30_32_3053
TATAAGTTGTACCGATAAAATTCCCATGAATGTAACTTTTTTATCACTGAATTTTCATTTATTTTATGAAAATTCAAAAAGATTGTGTGTTTTTATATCTAAAAAACATACAAAAAAAAGGGTACGGATATTATGGTACAGATATATCAAATCTTGCTGGTGAGTTGGGCGTTACTTGGCATGGACTTCAAAAAAGAATATCCTTCTGGAAAAAGAAAGATCCATTATTTAAAAATTTTGTATATTTGGGACGAAACCGTCCTTTAATTACACTTAATGAGTTTACTGAAATAAAATCTCGTATATGTGGTAATCCACTGGAGATTAAACAACATATTTTATCGGATTTGCAAGCGAAAAGGATGGTGGGTGGCAAAGAATCTATTGCTAAAACAACATTTTATCGTGCAGCAGAACAGGTAAATTTGTTTCAATTTTCTTCAGATTTTACGTACTCCTGGTTTGTTTCTAATAAAATAACGATACCTAAGGATTATTCTTTTGAAGAAGCACGAGAATCTTTATCAACTATTTTCACTTTTTCTGACATGAAAAATCCTTGGGGACCAGATATTTTAGCAATATATGAAAAACTATCAAAGGCAAAAGAATGGTTTTCAAGATATAATGTTGAAGCAATTGATTACTATCCAAAAATTCTTGCGCAGGGTAATCACATGAGAAATCTTCTCACGTCCATACCCCCAAATCAACAAAAAGAAGTTCAAGCAAGACTTGTTTTTGAGATTCAAGTGGTTTTTATTGTTGAATGCTTCGATCTTCTTATTGACATGCTTATTCACAAATACGGGCGTATCCAGCAAGCAATAAATAAAAGCAGACAAAAAGTGGAAAATCATATTCTGGAGATCACGTTATTATCTATACGGAAGGATCTAAATGATATGTGTACAAAGTCATCTCCCGACATGAAAGTAATCTATAATCTTGCTAATTGTGCTGTGAGTGAAAAAACAAAAGCGAGAATAGAATTATTGAAAAAACATTCCGGAGATTTCCATTTGATTCTACAAGTTCTGGATGATTTAACAGATAGCATGACTGATGGCGTTACTTTTCATAATATTGACGATCATAGACTTTTTTTGTTAGCAAAAGATAAAAACAAGTGGAAATATTGGAGTGAAAAAGAAAAGCGGTCTTTTATAAGAGATCCGAACCTTGTTATGGCAATCGATAACGGAAATGAATATGTTGCGAGCATTATAGCAATTGGAAGAAGTATGGATTATATCAAGCAAGGTAAAATCACCTTCAAGAGCAGCCATCATTATCAGAATATCGGCGACAAGATAAAAAATGCTGAAATCAAAGAGGGCGATTGTTTTCTTACTCATAAGATTTTAGAAGAATTGGTATCAGGAAGGTTTGTAACTGACATAGAGAATCGACTTGTGGGATTTGATAAAATTAATAAAACATACGACATTGAACCTGATGAGGATGATGTACCTCCTAAAAAATGGATTAATTTTTCAGATGTGCTGAAGAGAGTATCACAATATGTGCGAGTAATGAATCCTGGGTGGTTTGAAGAGCATGTAAGTATATTTAGAAAACAGACGGACGGTGTTTTTTCTATAGAATATACTGAAGAAGAATTTGCTGATAGATTATATGTTGCCATCGGCTTTTTGGGGAGGAACTTTAGATATAGAGATTCAGAAGAGTTTTGGAATCTCAAATATTTCATTCAAAGATATTTAACCGAAGAGCAGTTGATACTTGAATTAAAGTTTATCTATAAATGTATGGTATATTTGACTGGCAAGGATGCGTCAATGGTTGTGATAGATTCAATAGGTATAAACAGCAGAAAAAAGAACGTACTATCAAATTATCATTTTAGATATCACACAATTGGTCTCATAGATACGAGATCAGTAACTCCTGACATGTGCCCAATAAATTCATTTAGATGTCGTTCTACGGATTCAGAAGCGATGAATATAATAAGTGTTATGGACAAGATTCAAACAGTATGCAACGGTAACATAAAAATAGATACCGGCGATGCTCACATAGTCAGTAAGGTATCCGCAGGGATGGTGTTTTTAAGCCACGGAGTAGTGACTGCTGGAAGGATTTGTCACAAACCTAAAGAAAACCTACGAGAAGATAAAATCAATGCACTAAAAGAAAATATCTTTTTATTAAATAAAATCGGTAAATTGCTGAGAGACAAACCCTCATTAGGAAGAGTAATTGCTACAAAGAAACATATATATGTCGATGGAATAAATATTCATGAACTTGTGGAAGACCTTGGATATCTTATTCTCCAAAATGTTTGTAAAGTTGGCATACCTGTAGATGACATCTGTCTTGCGGTGGAAAGATCAAACTATCTAAAAAAGAAGGCAAGGATAGTAGAGGGGGGATATACACGATCAAGAATGTGGGATGTTGAACTTTCACTACTATCTGGTGAATTAGTAATTATCATAGTTGGCCTTTATCATATGATGAATGGTTGGAGTGGGCCGGTAAGTCCCATGAATTTTTCAAATGTTCGTACAATTATACCTGCGTGACTAAAAAGTTACATTCGTGGGAAAAATATCGGTACAACCTGATTAGCCACTTAAATGATTTATCAGGTAGAGACAGAAAATTATTTGCTTTTATATCTGGGACAGAAGATGTGCTTGAACAAAGTGGATTGCATAAGTTTTTTGATTTATTTGATGGAGAGAATGTAGAAAAATTTATAAGATTGGT
>MNZY01000159.1 GCA_001873845.1 Candidatus Altarchaeum sp. CG2_30_32_3053
CTTTTTCAAGGTAAATTATTATGTTTTTGACAATTTAAAAATCTTACAGATTTTTAAAGATTGAAAATCTTACAGATTTTCAGTAAAATTACGAGTTTAGGTATGGATACTATTTAAATTTAAATTTAAATGCATAAGATATAAATTTATAATTAATTTTCTATAATTATGTTTTCTAATCAAAAACTTTAAAGACATAAAAATGATATGTGAATTATGTGGCGCACAAATAAAACAAGGGAAGAAAATTATGTTTGTGGGAGCAGCGGTGATCGCATGTAATGACTGTGCGGTTAACGGAAGGATCATCGGAGAGATTAAAGAAGCGGTTGCTGAAAAGCAAAATAAAGATAAAGAAATTTCCGGACAAGTCAGTGTTTTTGGAGAGAGAGAATACGAGATTGTTGAAAATTTCAGCCATAAAATAAAAAATACCCGGGAAAAGAAGAAATTAAAACAGGAGGATTTTGCAAAGCATATAAACGAGCCGCTCGCATATATCAAAAGGATAGAATCCGGCTTTGTTCCTTCAATGACAGTTATAGAAAAGATTGAGAAATTTTTAGGTATAAATTTAACAAAAAAGAGGGAAAATATTACATTTCCGAAAATTGACAAATCAACAGACGCTATGACCCTTGGCGATATTGCAATAATAAAAAAGAAATAAACCGAGATGAAATTCAGAAAACCCCGCGGGACAGAAACTGAATTAATAAAGGAATGTATCAATAAATTTAAAGGTGAAACCGGTTTTGAAACTGATAAATTTTCTCTGTTTGCTGATAAATTTAATAAGGTCTCCATATACAATGGAATGCCTGTCAGTTTAGCAAATTTGGGGGCATTGTCCATCGGAATGTGTATAGGAAAATTTGAGAAGGATAATACATTTATTCCTTCCCGGGAATTCATGGAGGTAATTAAACCAACTGCGTATGTTTTTGAGATCACTGATGTGATTAATGCGGTAAATTTTATGAAAGGACAGAATATAGGTAATGAAAAGAAGGACTATATGATTTATACAAAAGAAAAATTAAATTTTGAAGAAAATGCGTTAATTGCGATAAAATACAAAGGTATGGTTTTAGGGGTCGGAAAATTTTCAAATGGAATAATTATAAATAAAATTTCAAAAAGAAAAAAATTTCACTAACCGGCAACATAAAATGAAGCCATTGCTGTTTGGAACCGCTGGAATTCCGCTGATTACCAAAAGCAGGAACACCATTAATGGAATAAGAGAAGTCAGGAATTTAAATTTAGATGTAATGGAACTGGAATTTGTCAGAGGGGTAAATATAAGTACGAAGACAGCAGATAATGTCAGAGAAATTTCAAAGAAAAACAATGTTGTGCTTACTGCTCATTGTCCTTATTATATAAATTTAAATGCAGGCAGCGAAGATAAAATAAACGCAGGCATTGAAATGATTTTGCAGACGGCAAGAATAGCAAAAGAATGTGGTGCGGACAGCATTGTTTTTCATGCAGCATACTATATGAAAGAAAATAAAGACAGAACTTATGAAAATGTCTTACGGGCATTAAAGAACACAGGAAAAATTTTAAAGAATGAAAGTAATGATATCTGGCTCAGACCCGAAACAACGGGAAAGAAAACGCAATGGGGAAATATTGAAGAGGTAATAAAAATTTCAACTGAACTGGAAAATGTTTTGCCGTGTATTGATTTTTCACACATTCACGCGAGAGAAAACGGGAAATTTAATTCTTACGATGAATTTTGCGAAATTTTGGAGGTGATTGAAAAAAATCTGGGAAAAGAGGCATTGCAGGAGATGCACATCCATGTTTCGGGAATTGCGTATGGTGAAAAAGGAGAAAAAAAGCATTTAAATTTAGACGAATCGGACTTAAAATACCGGGAACTGATTAAGGCGCTGAGGGACTTTAATGTTAATGGGGTTGTGATTTCTGAAAGCCCGAATATTGAAGAAGATGCGATGAAAATGAAAAAGATTTATGAAGGATATCAAAGTTGATCCGAAAATCCATATAACAGATAATATTTCTAATTCGGTATTATTAACCACCACCGCTAACGGTTGATTGCCATATAAAGGGGAACATAAATTTGTAGAAATTTAATTAAAAATGTAATTATTCATAGGGTATTTTCAAAATGAAATTTTGAAAATCACCGAACGAAGTGAGGTGACAAAATTTACCTGCGATTTTAAAATACTAAAACCATTGATTTCAATCTTTAAAAAATATTTACGAGTAATTTTAAAAATTTACAAAATTAAATATGCTTAACAACAAAAATACGCTCACTTCGTTCGTATCTTTTTAAATCTTTGGGATTTAAAAATTACGCTCAAACTTTTACGCGTGGGTGGGAAACTCGGAATTTATCAAATTTATGAATTTGCTCAATAAGTGGTGGTAAATTGCCCTTATACTTCTATAAAATAAGAGGGGATTACTGCTCAATATTGAGCAAATACAAATTTATTTATACAATTAATTTTAAAACAATTTTAATTTAATTTCTGTTTTCAATTAATCAAAAATGAATGCGACAATTAACAGGAATGAAATTAACAGGAATGAAATTAACATTGATGAAATAGACAAGGAGGATAAAATACGGAGGATTAAAAACGGCACTGTAATAGACCATATTGAAGGTGGAAAGGCGTTTTCTGTTTTAAAAATTTTAAACATCGGTGAAAATTATGACGGTATTGTTTCTGTGGTGATAAATGCAGAAAGTGAAAAGCACGGCAGGAAGGACATCATAAAGGTTGAAGGAAGGACATTGACAAGAAACGAAACAAATAAAATTTCCCTGCTAACACCCATAGCAACAGTAAATGTCATCGCAGATTCAAATGTTGTTGAAAAATTCGGGGTTGAAGTTCCTGGTGTGATAATTAATTTGCTTAAATGCCCGAATCCGGAATGTATAACAAACTCGGAAATCCAGTCGGACTCAGAGAATACGGACATTTCAAAGAATTTAAGGTCAGAGAACATTGAAACAAAAATTTACACAATCTCAAAGAAGCCGTTAAAATTCAGGTGTCATTACTGCGAGAGGGTGTTTTCTGAGCTGGAGTTTAAGTGAAATTAAAACTATTCAAAAGGGTAGAAAATGGGGGTGTTAACTATTGATATATTTAATGTTTGAATCCTAAGCGGAAAAGTTCGCAATAAGCCGCGATACAATTGTAAGCTGTGTAGGTCTAATTTTGTGCTTGATGATGAAAGAGAAAAGGTTGGACAAGAAGGAAAGGTTTTGGCAGTTTTGTTGTATTCTGCGGGCAAATCAGGTTATGGGTTTATCGTGAAACTTTTTAATGTGTCGGGACCAGCAGTTTTGAAATGGATGTGGAGTATGGGCAAAAGATTGCCAGAACCAGGTGTTGATAGTGAAATCAAAGAGGTTCAAATAGATGAGATGTGGCATTTCATCAATAAAAAAAAACGAAAAATATGGATATGGATGGCCATGGATCGCAGTACAAACAAAACCATTGAATGGGTTATTGGCGATCGTTTTATTAAAACGGCTAAAAAACTCTACGAAGAATTTAAACATTTTGCAGTATTTTACGTAGTTACATAAACGATTGGGGTCTATACAAACAGATTTTTCCAAAAAACAAACTTGTGATAGGTAAGAAAAACACTACTCTCATAGAAGGTAACAATTCCAACATAAGGCATTTCCTGGCAGGAAGGACAAGAAGGACAAAGGTTGTTTCAGGATATATAGAAATGTTGGGTTTGACTTTAAGAATATGCCGGAATATAAATGAGGACAATATGTTTAGCTATTTTAAGATAAATTTTTATCTATCTTTGGTTAACTCTCCCTATAAATTTAATACCTCTGAATAGTTACTTATTTTAATCAATAAAAATAAGTATAAGAGTGATTTTGATTTAATGACTTGTCTTACTTTATATGATGATAAAAAGTATAAACTAAATATAAACCAGCCACAATGCAACCTAAAATTCATAAAACAGCAGTTATTTTGGACGGAGCAAAAATTATCGGAGATGTTAATGTCAGCAGGAATTCGTCTGTATTTTATAATGCTGTCGTGCGTGCCGACAGAAGAAAAATCACAATTGGAAAATTTTCAAATGTTCAGGATAACTGTATTATTCATGCAGAACACAACAATGTCATTATCGGAGATTATGTAAGCATTGGACACGGAGCAATAATTCATGGATGCAAAATTTCAGATAATTGTATAATCGGAATGGGTGCAATAATAATGGAAGATGCTGAAATAAAAGAAAACTGCATAATCGGAGCAGGAGCAATAATTACCGAAGGTAAAATTATTCCTGAAAATTCTCTTGTTTATGGAATTCCTGTTAAGGTTGTCAGAAATTTAACAAAAGATGAAACTGACTACATAAAACAGAACGCATTAACTTATACTGAACTAGCAAAAAAGAATAATAAATTTCGTTTTTAATTCTTTAAAATTAAATTTATCTAAAATTATCTAAAATTAAATTTATTTAACTAGATAAAATGGACATATCTCAAAATCTGAAGGTAAAAGATGTTATGACAAGAGGAGTAATAACAGTGCCCTTAAATACGGCTGTTAAAGATATTGCAAAAATCATTGTGGAGTCGCATGTGCACGGCGTCTGTATAATTGATGAATTCGGGGAGATTGTGGGAATTGTTTCTGAAACAGATATTATAAAAGCGTTTAACAAAGACATTAACAAAGTAACCGCCGAAGAGATTATGACCGACAAAGTTGCAACAATTTCAGGAGAAAGTTATATTGGAGAAGCAGTTGATGTTATGGTAAAACAAAAAATTCACCGCCTTATCATCAGACACAAAAGAAGGAATGTTGGTCTGGCATTAGCACTTCCAAAAAGACCGGTAGGAATTTTATCTGCAAGTGATGTAGTTAAGATGATGGCAAAGGATTAAACAAAATTTTAAATTTCGCGGGATTTTTCATATATAGTGAAGCTATCAACATTTTACACCTAATATACGATTCATTACAATACTTCAACATGTCAGCAAATTCAAAAATTTTATATTACACATGCCATTGTTATGTCAACACAAAACGAAAAATGAATACTGTTATGCATCATCAGGATTTTAACATTGGGGTTCACAGTTATTATAAATGTTATCGCCGCGGGAATTTTAGCAATATCTTTAATACAACAAATTTTATTCTGAATTTTACCAAAGCATCGGAAACATAAATCCCATTGATACAAATGTCGCAATTGAACCACCCGTACTTGTAAAAAAGAATATAAAAATTATTCTTATAACTTGATTTTTCCACATGTCCTTCCATTTTCTCATCCTCTGTAAATTTTCAAAATCAATAACCTTTGGCGGACGAACCTTTGCTTCAATAAGTGCGGAAACCGTTCCGATTCCTATGCCGGGATGAATTGCAGTAAAAGGCGAAAATATAAATGTTGCTAAAATTGTCAAAGGATGAGCGAACGCTAAAACAGCACCTATTGCCGCAAATACAGAATGATACAAAAACCATGTCCAAGCCATATTTGTGAATGTTTCCATGCCTCCGACATAAAAACCATAAATGAACATTCCGGCGATAAGCAATAAAATTGAGTATGCAAAAATTTTACCCAAATTTCGCCCTTTTGGGATGCGAGTAATATTCTTCATTAAATTTTCATGCTCTTCTTTACCTTTTTCATCAAATTTTTCAATGTTCTTTTTTATTCCCGCCAGATGTCCGCTTCCGACAACAGCAACAACCCTATTGCCAGACGCATTCAAAATTTTATTTGTCAGATAATAATCCCTTTCGTCTATCAATGTTCTTTTAACATTCGGAAACGCAAGAGACAATTCATCCATCATTTGTGACATAACATCTTTGTTCTTCAGCTGTTCAATTTCTTCTGCCCTTAACTTCTCGGAGAAAAACAACGACATTAATATTAAGGAAAAGATCTTATATTTTTCAAAAACACCCATTTTTGAGGACGCCCTTTTCATAGTGATATTTATATCTCTGTCAGCCAGTTCTATCGGAATGTTTAAATTTCTGGCAACATTCGTTGCTTCAATCATCTCTGCTCCCGGCAAAATTCCAACATCTTCTCCTAACCGTTTCTGAAAATTTGAAAGGATTAAATTTACCAAAAACAGATAAATTTTGCCCTCTTTTATGATTTTTGTTATATCTGTCTGTTTCCACTTTTCCTTATTATTCAAAATTTCATATCTCCGCGGACATAATTCAACACATACGACATCTGGTTTTTCTGCTTCAATTGTGCTTTTTACTTCATGGACACTTTCTTTTGATATATGTGCAGTTCCGATTAAGGTTATTTTTTTGTTGTTCTTAATTAGTCGTTCTATCACTTTTTAGCGTTTAGTTATTGAAATTTAAATTTATTGTTAAATTTATTGTTAAATTTATTGTTCGGATTAATAATTTGGTTTCATAAGTTGATATTTTCAGGTATTAAAGGTTATGCGCTTAATTATTTGTGGAAAAATTTGTAAATTTCAGTCATTGTAAAAAATCATTTCAAAAAATCACGGCAATGAAAAATTTAAGCAAAGAAGAACTTATTCAAAAACTTGGAGACATTGAATGGGAGGATTTTGAAGTAAAAGAGGCGAAATCCGATGTTCCAAAAAGTTCCTTGGAGACAGTTAGTGCCTTTTCAAATACATCAGGGGGATGGCTGGTTTTTGGCGTGAAAAAAGAAGGCAAATATTACGATATTGAAGGCGTTGAAAGTCCCGAGAAAACAGAGCAGGATTTTATAAGCGTTTTAAGGAATGGATTGAAATTTAATAAAAAATTAGAGGTTAAATGCCAAAAGTATAATTTTGGCGAAAAAACCGTTCTTGCGTTTTATATTCATGCTTCTGAAAATAAACCGGTTTTTTATGACAATGTTAAGAACTCATTTATTCGTTCGGGTTCAGGAGACCAGCGACTGACTGAACAGGAAATTGTTTCGTTATACCGCAATTCCTCTTTTGGTACAAGAGATAAAGAATTAACAGACCTCACAATAAATGACTTGAGCATGGAAAGCATAAAGCGTTACAGAACCTATCCAAAAAATATAAAGCCGGAACACCATTATAACTCGTTTTCAGATGAGAAATTCCTGACCAAGATACAGGCACTTGAAGATAAGAAAGTTACATTTGCAGGACTTCTTGTATTTGGAACCGAAGACGCCATTGGAAAATATTTCTCTGATTTCAGGATTGACTACTTAGAAATATTCGGAACAAGTTATGAAGATGCAGAAAAGCGGTACGAGTTCCGGCTGTCGGATTATCCCAATATTTATGAGTATTTCTTTGCTATTTACGAACGCATTATTAAAAAGACTGATATTCCTTTTGAGTTAAAAGGTGCTTTCAGGGATGAAAACCAGCCGCAGGTTAAAGCAATAAGAGAAGCACTCGTTAACTTACTGATACATTCGGATTATTTTTCACCTATGAAGCCCAGAATAAGAGTATTTTTGAATAGGGTAGAATTCTTAAATCCTGGGGACATTGCCTAAACAGTATAAAGAATTACAAAAAGGAGATATTTTTCTGCCCAGCAATCCGATTATCGCCAGCATTTTCAGAGTGATTGATCTTGCTGAAAACACAGGTTATGGTTTTGACAATATGTTTAAGGGCTGGAGATATCTTTACACAAAAGACCCCGTCGTTTTTGAAGGAATTGATTATTACAGGATAGAATTCTTTTTTGAGGTAAAAGTTACTGAAAATGTCCCTGAAAATCGTTTGGAAAGGATTAAAAATATTATATATAGAGATAACAAAATAAGCATTCCAAAACTGGCAAAAGAAATGAAAGTTAATGAAAAGATAATAAAAAGAGATATAGAAAAACTCAGGAAGTTAAACAAGATTCGGCGTATCGGCCCGGATAAAGGGGGCTTCTGGGAAATATTAAAAAATGAAAATCAGGAATTAAAATGAAATGCACAAAATGTCCAAAAGACGCAATAATAAATTTACGCTACAACGGACTAAATTTATGCAGGAACTGCTTTGTTGAATATTTTGAAAAAAGAGCAAGAGTGACAATAAGAAATTTTAATATGATTGATGCAGGCGATAGAATTGCCGTTGGTCTCTCCGGAGGAAAGGATTCTTCTTCATTGCTTTACTTTTTAAAAAATTTTTCAGAAAAAAGAAGGACAGAAATTCTGGCAATAACAATAGATGTCGGGATTAATGATAGGGATAGCAAATACGGGAAAGAAACATTAAAAAATGCAAAAGAAGTGTGCCAAAGACATGGAATTGAGCACCACATTTATTCATTTAAAGACGAAACAGGAATGACAATTGATGAAATTTATGCAATGTTCAAATCCGCAAAGGGTCTAAACATCTCCGAACAAAGTGGGGTGAAAATTTGCAGTAACGATGTTGCCGGCGGAAGCAAAGGACTATGTACATATTGTGGTGTGCTGAGAAGGGATTTGCTTAACAAAAAGGCAAAGGAATTAAAATGCAGCAAGTTAGCCATTGCCCATAATTTAGAGGATGAAGGCCAGACCTTTTTGATGAACATCGTCAGAGGAGACATTGAGAAAATAATCTGGGGAAGTGGTTTAATTAAAGATGAACAACTGATTCCGAGAATAAAACCGTTTATAAAATCGCCTGAAGACGAAGTAAAGTTATATGCGAAAATAAATTTTCCGGGATTGAATTTTGAACACATCTGTCCTTACAGAAAAGATGCTTACAGGAAAACATTCAAGGATATTTTAAATCTACTGAACAGGAGGCATCCGGGAAGTAATTTTCAGATATTTGGAAACAATCAAAGGTTAAGAAATTTATTGCTGAAGAATTATAAAGTAGAGAATGTCCGGTTCTGTCCAATTTGTGGAAATTTATGCAGTGGGGAAATATGCAAGAGATGCGAATTGCTGAAAAAAATAAAAAATAACAGGAAGATAAAATCAAAAAAGGTTAAAGTTACGGATTTAAAATAATGTGATAAATTCTTTGTGTTGAAGCAATGCTTGTTGCAAATCCGCTGGCAATATTGAAATTATTTTAGATATTTTTGTATCCGTCTGCTAAAATACATATAAATTACAATCATAATATATTAACATAAATTTAATACCCCCGAATAGTAGTTTATTATTCAAACAATGAAAAAAATTTATCCATTTATTGAATTGTGCAGACCCTTTACCTCTGCATTAACTTCACTCGCGGTTGTTGCCGCAATATTAATTGAAGCAGGAAACAATATAATAAATTATTTTTGGATAATGTTAATTGCTGCTGTTGCTATCTTTCTTTTCTCATCTGCTGGAAATGTCTTAAACGATTACTTTGACAGAAAGATAGACAAAATAAACCGTCCCGAAAGGCCAATACCCTCAAACAAGGTTAAAGCAGGCGATGCGTTAAAATTTTCAGTTGTTTTATTTTTACTCTCACTAATGCTTGCGATTTTTTTAAATTTTTTTTGTATTATTATTGCCCTAGTTGCCTTCTTTTTTCAGATAATGTATGAATTAAAATTCAAACAGCATTATTTATCAAAAAACTGGACAATTGCCTTTCTTACAAGCATGCTTTTTGTATTCGGGTGGGCTGCTGTCAACGGTGGAGTTGCGGTAAAAAATTTTGAATCTTTGCTCCATAGTCCAAGTATTATATTTGGAGTTTTTGCTTTTCTAGCAATATTCGGAAGAGAAATTATAAAGGACATAGAGGATTTCAAGGGAGATACTAACCGCCTTACATTGCCAAAGAAAATCGGAACACGGAATGCAGGAATTGTTGCTGCTGCCTTTTTGCTGCTTTCTGTTGTACTTTCTCCAGTTCCTTATCTATATTTAAAATTTAATCTTGCTTACGTTGCCCTGGTCTCTATTACTGATTTAATGTTTATTTACGGCACAATTATTCAGTTAAAAAATCCAAAAAATGCACGAAAAATCATAAAGATTGGAATGCTGATCGCGTTAATTGCGTTTATTATAGGGAAATTTTAAATGACTGCATTTGCCGATTATTTTTCTGATTACCACTCCCCTGACCTTCTCTCTGGTATTTCTGTCTGTTATCGTTTCTAAGTTATTTTCAAGCGTTTCCAGTATTGTGGATGTTATGTTATCTAATTCTACTATGGTTTTTTCATTCACGGATTTCGGGACTCTTACTTTTTTCATTCCGGGTTGCGCCAGAATTTTGCAGTATCTTGCTTTCATTTTTTCCTCAAAATCAATATGCGTTTTTCCGTTGGTAATTTGCCATCCCGTAAGCGTGCGTATGACTTCCGGTTCTTTCCTGAATCTGGGAAGCGCTGCCACTTCCATGTCCAGGGATTCTGATTTAAAAAAACTCTATGCAAAAACACACATCTTTTTCCTGCATCTGCCTGTAATTTTGTAAATAACTTTTTGTAACTATTTTCAAAACGAAATTTTGAAATACTGAAACCTTTGGTTTCGGCCTTTAAAAACCTATAAGATTTTCAATCTTATTTTAAATTTCATTAGAAATTTTAAATCTCCGAACGGAGTGAGTGTAACAGCGGGGTGATTTATTTTTATTTCATTTATACTTAACAACTCCAAAAACTGCGCTTTTATCAACTAGAGTACAATTATTATAATCAACAACGGCAAAAGATGCACTTTTTTATAGCACTTTTTCAAAATCACAGAGATTTAAATTTAAAATATATAAACGTAGCGAAACAAAATGAGCGTATTTTAAAGATTTGAAAAAAGCAATTTATAAAGTTGCACAGTATAACTGCTGCTCTTAACTTTTTAAATAACCACTATAAATTAATTTTTAAAATTTCTACATATTCATCATTTTTCCCATCCCTAATTTCTTCATAAAACCTGCTAATTTTCTTTCGTCATTCATTGTTTTTACATATCTTTTCATTACTTTATACATCTTAAGCAACTCATAGACCTCCCGCTCTTTTTTTCCCGAGCCGCCTACAATTCTCGCTACTCTTTTTGAATCAATAATTTCAGGATTTTCTTTTTCTTTTTTCGTCATTGAATCCATTATAAATTTATAAATTTTTAGTTTTTCATCCTGCATTTCCATAAATTCCTTGGGAATTTTAATTCCTCCTGTGGGAAGCATTTCAACAATTTTGTTCAAAGTGCCAAGTTTCTTTATCTCCCGAATCTGAATATACAAATCATTCAGGGTAAATTTGCCTTTAACAAGGTAGTTTGTTATCTCATCAGTAAACTCCATTTCCTGTGCCTTTTCAAGCAGCCCTTCAATATCTCCGAAGCCCAAAATTTTTGAGACAAATCTCGGAGCATCAAATTCCTCAAATTCATTATTATGCTCTCCAACACCTATAAAATAGACCTTTGCATTGGTTGTTTTACACGCAGAAATTGCACCCCCCCCCTTTGCCGTTCCGTCTAATTTTGTTAAGATAACTCCGGTAACATTGCATGATTTCTTAAACGCTTCCGCCTGTTCTCCTGCCAATTGTCCTATTGTTCCATCCAATACAAGCAAAACATGTTCTGGTTTTATTTCCGTATAGACCAGATTTATATCCCTCATCAAATCATTATCCAATTTATTTCTTCCTTCGCTGTCAATTATAATAACATCCTTGTCTTTTAAAATTTCAAGTCCCTTTTTGATGATGTTGAGAGAAATTTTTTCATTCGGATCCCCGTAGAAGGGTGTTTTTATTTCTTCTGCCAGCTGCATTAACTGGGTATAGGCACCTGCTCTGAAGGTATCTGCACATATAAGCCCGACCTTAAAGCCCTTTTTGTTATAATATTTCGCCAGCTTTGCAGCAGTTGTCGTCTTTCCGCCTCCCTGAATTCCGACGAGTAAAATTTTATCACCTTTCTTTAAATTTATTTTATCACCTTTTCCAAGCAAAGATGTTAGTTCATCATAGGTTATCTTAATGATGTGCTCTTTCCTGTCTAAAAGTCCGGGTGGTTTTTCAAGCAGCCCCTTGTCTTCTATTCTCTTTGAAATTTCAAGCACCAAACGGACATTCACATCTGATGAAATCAGGGCTTTTTGAACTTCTTTTATGAATTCCTTTATGACTTTTTTATCTACAACAACTGCCTTTCTTAATGAGGTAATTGCATTTCTTAATCCATCGCTTAGTTTATCAAACACCGTAATGAAATTTAATTTTAATACTAATTTTAATACTAATTTTAATACTAATTTTAAGACCGAAATTTAAAAATTTATCTGCTGTAAATTTATCAGCATTTGCTTAAATTTACTATTTCAAAATAGCAAAGATTTTGAAAATATTCGTGCATTAGCGAGGTTATTTAAAAATTTAAAATTCATAAATTTTTAAATATATGAACGAAGTCCGCTCACTTACACTCACTTCGTTCCACTCCCTTCGTTCGTGCATTTTAAATTCTCTGCAAATTTGAAAATTTCTTTGCGGGGGGAGGGATTCGAACCCACGAATGCTTTCACAGGTAGGTCTTGAGCCTACCCCCTTTGACCGCTTGGGAACCCCCGCAAAACTATATTAATAAATAAATTGAGCGTGTGCAGGAATTTAAACCTTCTGCTATAAGCGACTACCTGCAACCTTCCTCCTCTCCGCTACCCAACAAGCACAAATAGCATGATTATGGCTGCTCCGATCAAGGTCTGACCAGATTCTCATACCACTTGCCTCGCAGGACGAAAATTCATTGTCTGAATTACGGATCACAAATAACAAAAGATTTATTTTCCCGCACTTCGATCCTCCTTTAGACGGTTTGGAGTTACAGGTGACGCCTAATCACCCGACCTAGCTCATATAATAATCATACACTGTCATACAACATCATACAACCTGAGTTTCCCACCCTAGCGTAAAAGTTTGGGCGTAATTTTTAAATCCCAAAGATTTAAAAAGATACGAACGAAGTGAGCGTATTTTTGTTGTTAAGTATAATTAATTTTGTAAATTTTTAAAATTACCAATAAATTTTTTGATGGTGGGAATGATGGGATACAACATTAATAAATCAATCTGTTAAATTTTGTAATAAATTATGTCTTAAAAATTACTTTTTAAATAATTATAATTGTTTGATTTTTAAAACAATTGTTTGATTTTTAAAATTTTTAAACTTTCCAAAATGGCGAATTTAATTGCATTTGACCTTGACGGTGTCCTGCTTGACGGAAAAGGAAGCTGGATGGAACTGCATAAATTTATGGGCACGGAAAAATTTTCCGAAGAAAACGGAAGGCAATACTATTCCGGCAAAATACCCTTTGATGAATGGGTAAGGCGGGATATTGACTTGTGGAAAGGATTTGATGCGAACAAAATTTCTGAAGCAGGTAAAAGAGTTGAAGTGATGAAAGGAATAGAAGTAATTAAAAATTTAAGTAAAAATTACAAGATGGCAATTATAAGCGGCGGAATAAAACAGATGGCAAATAAAATTTTTGAAAAATGTGTTTTTGACCATTGCTATGCAAATGAAATAATAGTTAAGGATGAAAAAATTTTTGATGTTGATATGAAGGTAAATTTTGAGAATAAAGGGGAAATTCTGGAAGAAATTGCAGGATATGAAAATGTTGGTTTAAGCGATTGTATTGCTATTGGCGACTTTATCAATGATATTCCGATGTTTAAAAAGGCGGGATTCAGTATTGCATTTAATCCGAAACACAATAGCGTTGTAGAGAATGCAGATGTTGTAATCCGCAACAAGGATTTGAGGGAAATTTTGAGGTATTTATAAGTTGTTAAATTTAATATTAAGAGCAATCATCAAAAATTTCACCACCACAAAGCAAGCACAACTATCATCAAAATCGTTATCACAATCCTTATCACAGTCGCAATCCCTAATATCTGCATTCCAAGTTTTGCCCCGAATATTCCGAGATAATAAGGAATAGAGTGCCTGATATTAACAATATCAGATAAAACATTGCCAACCAGAAGTGTTAAAACAACATCTTTTGAACTTATTACGCCCTCTGACAATAAATTCCCGGCAATAGTCCATGCAGCGATGCTGTTTGCAAACTGTGCTGCAATAATTCCAAGTCCTTCAACAGGAATTGGGAAATACTCTGCAACTCCTGATAAATAACCTGCAAGCATATCAAAAACGCCAATATCAATCAAAATAAAAACAATAATTGTAATTGGAATCATCAATTTTAATATTTTAATTATTGTTTTCTTTGAAGTCATCAGACTTATTTTAAAGGCCTTATCTATCGGGGGCCGTTTTTCCTTTGTTATTTCATTGTCGTTGTTTCTTTTTGGTAATAAAACCCTTCCAGCAATAAGGATAATAAATGTTTTAATAAATCCGACAGCCATTAACGCACCAAAATAAATAAGCCCGGTTGTTCCAAGTAATGGAACTAACGCAGGCAGCATATACCTCCAGTGCATAACAATTGCGGGAAATGAATTTACAAGTGATGAAATGAACAATTCTTTTTTGTCAATTTCCTTTTTATTGTAAAATTCCATCAGCATTGAATTTGCCGCAGCAGCGGATGCAAACGCTGTCAGAAAGGTTGTTCCGCATTCCTTTCGTAAATGTGCAAATTTTGTTACTGGTTTTGTAATCCATACAATTTTATTTACAAATTTCAGTGCCATTATTAGTTCCGCTAATACAACTCCAAGGATTATGAATGGCACAACCCATAAGAGATACTTTAATGCTGATATTAATGCGTCTTCTATCATGTTTTAAAAAATATTAAAAATACGATTAAAATAATTCCCCTTGTGAGCATAATCAATGACATTGAAATTAGCCCCCTTATTAGCCCTAATTTTAATCCAAATACAGACACCCACTGCGGAAAATAAAATTTTAAATAAATAACCGGAAGCATAAACATACTTCCGAATAACAGGACAATTATTGCTTCATCATTAGAAATTTCGTTGTTTTCAATTAATGCACCTATCATCGGATAACCAACAAGCGGGGAAGCAATATAAGCCGTGAGTGCTGGAATTGCGTTTGCCGGAATACCAATTACATTTGCAGATGGCTCAATAAATGTTATAATTATATCAAAAATTCCCATATTTATCAGCAAAAATATTATAAAGGTTGTGATTAAGAATAGAATTGATATTTTCTTAAATGTTTTTAGAGTTTCGTTAAGAGAATATCGCAAAAATTTAAATTTATCTTTCTTTGTGTCATTTTCAAAATCAACAGATTTTGAAATATTATATCCATCACTATCCCATTTTCTCTTTGGCAAAAATAACCTCCCTGCAAGAATTACAGCACCAATTAAAACAATTGTCCCAAGCCACATAACTGCCACATAAAATCCACCTACATATAAACCGAGTGTTGGAATGATAATTCCCAAATGAAATTTGATTTCTTTTATCGGAACAAAGATTGTGCTCAATATAGAAGCCAGTAAAACCTCCCTGTCTTTAATTACTTTGTCATTTCTTAATTGCTGAAGCATCGCATTTGCTGCCAGGTGAGAGCCAATAGCAGATATGAGTGGAATTGCGCATGCCGGCGGAAGATTTGCCAATTTCGTTAATGGTTTGCTGATGACTTCAAACCGCTTGAGCATGCCCCATTGAAATAATACTTCTATTATAAACAATCCTGTAAATATCAATATCAGTAATGGGATAATAAAAGTTATTGTTTCTGTGCCTGTTTTTAGTAAGATATCAAGATATTCCATCATTTTTCAAATCATCATCTGATTTACCATTTAATTCATCCAGAACAATTATATTTATGGAATTTATTACCTTTGAATAATTCACTTCTGCTTCAACTTTATATGCCTTTCTGATATTTTCAATCGTTAATACCTCCCTGGGAGTCCCAATTGAGAGAATTCTTTTGTCATGGAGTAAAATTAATTTATTACAGAACCTTGCAGCAGTGTTTAAATCGTGTAGAACAACTATCGCAGAAACATTCTTCCCCCTTACTATATTCTGTACAAGTTTTAATATCTTTATCTGGTGATTCACATCTAAATTTGATGTGGGTTCATCAAGTATTAAAATTTTCGGCTCTTGTGCAAGTGCGCGAGCAATAACTACCATCTGTCTTTCCCCGCCACTTACAGCATCAAGGGTTTTTTCCGAGAGATGTTCCACTCCCACCATTTTCATTGAGTCCTCTGTGATTTTTATATCTCTTGCACTATCAAACGGACTGAATCTGTTTTTAATATGTGGATATCTGCCCATTGAAACCATATCATAAACCGTAAACATCGGAGATATTAATGTGTGCTGCGGAACTACTGCCATTGTTCTTGCAATCTCTTTTCTGTCCATTTTTCTGACATCTTTTTCATTTAAATAGACGATGCCTTTTGTTGGACGCAATACAGCAGTTATTGTTTTTAGTAAAGTTGATTTTCCGGCACCGTTCGGACCAATTATACCTACCACTTCTCCGCTTCCTGCTAGAAAATTTATATCATTCAAAATATTTATATTTTTATATCCAACACATAAATTTTCTATTTTTACTTCATTAGTATCCATTTTTCTGCACTTGATTTTAGATATGATTATTTTAAAAAACAATGGCTTTATTTTTAGTTTATTCACCACCAGCTCATCGTCTTCTTTTTCTTTCTCATAAGATATATAAAATAAGGTGCCCCTACAAATGCTGTGATAATGCCTACCGGTATTTCAGCAGGAGATGCAATAGTTCTTGCCAATGTATCTGCAAGTATTAAAAAAATCGCGCCCGCAAGTGCTGACGCAGGCAGTAGTATGTGATGGTCTGCTCCGATTAAAATTCTCACAACATGAGGCATAATTAAACCGACAAAACCAATAATTCCTGCATGTGAAACACCTGTTGCTGTAATTAATGCCGCAAAAATCAGTATGATTTTTTTTACTGTTTCCACTTTCACGCCAAGGTACATTGCTGTTTCTTCACCAAACTGCATTGCATTTAATTCACGGGAAAATGCATACAATCCGACAATACCGATGAGTATTAACGGAGTTACTACATAAAGGTCATCCCATTGAGACCTAGCAAATGAACCCATAAGCCATAACACGATGTTCCGTAATGCTTCATCTGAGGCAATAAATTTCATAGCGGATACAACAGCATAAAGAAAAGCACCCATCGCAATTCCTGCAAGCAATAGGGTTTCAACAGGAACTTTTCCTTCGGTTCTTGCAACGCTATAGACGATGAGTATTGTTCCAAGTGCACCAACAAATGCCATCACCTGGATACTTAATGCACCGAATGTTCCGACACCAATACCAAGAACAATAACTAATGCTGCTCCAACTGCTGCACCGGAAGACATTCCAAGTATATATGGTTCTGCCATTGGATTTTTAAATAAACCTTGCATCGCTGCCCCGGCAATTGCTAAACCTGCTCCAACGAGTGCTGCAATGAGAATTCTGGGCGCTCTTATATCTATAACAATTATTTCTGTTGCCTGGGTCCAATTTGCATCTATTAAACCGAGTTTATTTAAAAATACAGCTATTGTTGTTAAAGGATGTATCTGTACAGGGCCGAGCATGACTGAAAATATAATTACTCCAAATAGTGTCAAAATTAATAATACTAAGGCGACGAAATATTTTCTTTTTTTATCTGTTGTTGTATTACGGTTGGTTTTTTTGTCACTATTTTTCATTTTCAAATAATTCAGGATGAATACATTTTGCGAATTCTTCAAGACCCTGTATTAAACGCGGATTTGCCCATGTTATCTGCGATTCAATAACACATATTCTGTCATTTTTAATTGCATCAATATTTTTCCA
>MNZY01000013.1 GCA_001873845.1 Candidatus Altarchaeum sp. CG2_30_32_3053
GAATCCTGTTGGAAGATGATCAGTAATATTTACATTCTTTGCATTTCCAAGAAGTGATGTAACTGTTATAGTACAATTTATTTCTTCGCCAGTTCCCACTGTTGGTGGAACACATATTTTTTGAATGGTGATATTTGGTGGTAATACTACAATCGGATAGAAAGACCCTTCTCCATATCCGCCATTTGACGAGTTAGCTTCTACAGAATTGTTATAATTTCCTGCAATATCTGAAGCGTTTAAAGTAATTGTTAAATTTACTATTCCTGATTGTGGAATGTCCCATAATCCAAAAGAAATATCTCCTGTATTGCCTTGAACTGGATTGATTGTTGAAGTTCTTGTCGCCCCTAAGAGTTCTATTGAATTGGAATTTATATATATGAATCCTGTTGGAAGATGATCAGTAATATTTACATTCTTTGCATTTCCAAGAAGTGATGTAACTGTTATAGTACAATTTATTTCTTCGCCAGTTCCCACCGTTGCGGGCAGACAAGTCTTTGTTACACTTAAAGTTGGTGCGGTTACTGTTACTGTTGCGTTAGTTGATGTAGCAGTATCTGCATTATCCGCAGATGCATTAGCATTATTTTGTATTGTTGCCCCATTTGGAGTGTCTTCCTTCACTTTAACAGTTAATGTCACGCTTTTTCCTCCACTGCTACTACTAATATTCCCTAGGCCACAATCGATAACTCCGGTATTATTAGTACAGAAAACACTTGAAGATCCTACATATTCTAGTTTATCGTCCAATTGATCTCTGATATACGCATTTATTGCAGGGCATGATGACACGCTTACATTAGTAGAAACATTTATCGTAAAATTAATTTTATCTCCGGGAGATGCATTTTGAGCTAATTGTGTTTTTGTTACAAGTAATTGTGGTTTAGTAAATAGAGTTAGAGTTGTTCCTGGAGTGCATAGTGTTCCCCCGCTATCACTACTGCAATTTGCAGTATTGTTACACGAATAACCTGCTGATACATTTGTGCATCCTTGTCCACCTCCATTATCAGAAACTTTCGTTGTGATTGTTAAAGTATCTGTAACTGTTGCTGTTAATATACCAGTACAAACGCAGGATGCGGTGCCGCATGTAGAACTTACACTAGCTCCTGGAATTGTAACGTTCCATGTATTATTTGAAGTTATTGGATTTGTTGGATTTCCATCATAAGTTGAACTTACATAATTTGAATCGCCCCATGGCAAATTATCTGTAATTATAAGGTTGTGCGGTGATGCTATACAATCACATGTTGTCTGGCCTGCCGTACAATCAGAACCAGTAAAATCATTAGCAACATAAACAGTAGTTATTCCAATAGTATAATTAACAATATCTCCTCCACATGCGGTCGTTTTATCTGCTGTTTTATTCAGAGTCGTTGCATAAGCAGCAACATCTCCTACTAAAAACATTCCGATTAGAGAAATCAAAAATATTGAAAATAAAAACAGACCAATATCATCTATTCTTTTATTATTATTTACTCTTTTTTTGTACATTTTATTTTGATTTATATTTTCCTTTAGCACAACTTTTGTTTTTAGTATTTTCCGAAAAATTATCAAAATCATCCACACATTTAATTATTGTTTGGCTCATTTTTGATTGTTGATTTTTAGTTTTTTAAAATTTTTTAATTTTAAAATTTTTTTAATGGTCAGGTCTGGTCCTGCCAGGTAGAATATCGATTGGCTGATTGTAATATAACATCCTAACAAAACCAAACCTAACCTAATAACAAATAGTAATGAACTCTATATATTTTAGACACTGAACCCGAGTTCATAATTTTTGAACTTGTAAATGGTTTGTGTATGAACTCAAAAATTTAACTAAATTTATAAGAAATAAATTTTTACCAATTTTCCGATAATTTTATAAAATTCAAAAATTTAATTGTTTAATTTAACTGTTTATTTCAGAAAAAGTCCGTCGTCAATACATGTTACAATATAAAATAAACCTGGTTAGAAAAAACAAAATAAAATACGAATTTCCGACAAATTCCAAATCAAAAAAGTATGTTCGGTCAATCGGTATAATAATACTCTTCTTTTTCCTTCTGTCCCCTGTCTATAATACTGTCTAATTTATTTACCCTCGGTCTTCCTGTCTACGACTCTCTTCTAAAAGTTATTCCCACTGATTTTAAAAATTTATTCATTCCATCTCTAACAGACAATACAGAAGAAGCATGTCTTTTAACAATATCTTTTTCTCTTTCAAAAACAATAAGTGCATCACTGATATAATCAATAAATAAAATATCCTGATCAACAACAAAAATACCTTTTTCATTCTCTCCTGCAAACGAACGCAAAAATTTTGCCAGATTAAGCCGTTCTTCAACATCCAGATAAGCAGATGGTTCATCAAGCAAATAAATATCTGCATCCTTTGAAATGCAATCAACTATCGCAACCTTTTGTAATTCACCCCCGCTCAATTCGTCAATGTTCTTTTCCATCAAAGCCATAACCGAAAATTTCTCAATAATTTCGTTCTTTAAATTTAACTGTTTAACCTTTGCGTTCTTAACAGAAATATACTGTGGCTTATATGAAATTTTTAAATCTACATCCACTTCATTATTATCTGATGTTTCAACCCCTGCCAAAAAACAGAGTCGGCAATACTCTTTTTTCAATAACTTTGAAAGAAGGGTATTAGATTAAAAAAACCATTAAAGCCCACAAAATCATTTTTTAGAGAGTTTGCGGATAACGAAATTTTGGAATGAGCTGATATATAAAAAATAGCAGACAAAAAAAATTGCCCGTCTGCCGTCTGTGTTTTTACCACCTCTTATTATTTCTTGATCTTGAAAAACTTTTGTATTTTGACGCTGGCCTGCCCCCTCCTCCCTGCTGTCTGCCTCTATAAGGTTTAGATTCGCGTTCCATCATTACAAATCTCACATGTTCAAACTGCGGGTTCTTCATTTTATGAATTGACAGATAATTATCCCCGAAAATTATTCTCATATTTGTGCGATCCCTAGCAGTCAGTAAAGAAATTGCTTTTCCTTCACAACCTGCCCGTGCAGTTCTTCCTATTCTGTGAATATATCCTTCTGATTCTCTTGGCAGGTCATAATTTATTACAACATCTATATTTTTTACATCTATTCCACGTGCAGCCACATCTGTTGCTACCAGAACATTAATTTTTCCGTCCTTAAATGCATCCATAATCTGATTTCTTCTGTTTTGCGTTACTCCTCCGTGAAGTGCCTGTGAATTTATTCCCTGTTTATTGAGATTTGCATTCACACTATCAACAATATCCCGGGTGCCACAGAAAATAAGCATCGGTCCTTTTGACTCTTTTTTCAGCAGATGAACCAGCAAGGAAAATTTATCTCCTTTATCAATTTCGTAATAACTCTGGGCAAGTTTGGTCCTGTCCACATATTGTTTCAAAGTGACCTTTTCTGGGTTATCAAGGTATTTCTTTACTATTTTCATTATTTCACCGGGCATTGTTGCACCGAATAATAACTTTTGGCTGTTTTTCGGAATTTCTGCGATAATTTTTTTTATATCTTCAATAAATCCCATGTCAAACATTTTGTCAGCTTCATCTAAAACCAGTACTTTTACCTCATATAAGTCAAAAGTTCCCCGCGAAAGATGATCCAGAACCCTCCCGGGTGTGCCCACTACAACATCGCCCTGCCTTAGATTTGTTACCTGCGGACCCATCGGCATTCCACCATAAATTTCAACGATATGTGTCTTTCTGTATTTTGTAAATTTTCTAAATTCTCTTGCAACCTGTGTGCAAAGTTCCCTTGTAGGAACAACAACCAACATTTGTATTCCGTCTTTGGGTACGACTTTTTCAAGTGACGGTAAACCATACGCGGCGGTCTTTCCAGAACCGGTATATGCCAAACCGATTATATCCTTTCCCTCTTGTATCAAAGGTATACATTTTTCCTGTATATCTGTTAATTCTGTATATTCCATGTCAGCTATTGCCTTCTCAAACTCCGGTCGCAGAGTTACTTCTTTTGTATCCATATTTTCTTGCGTGTTTTAAATTTCGTATATTTTAAATTTATCTGTTCTAACAATTAACATTCATAGAATATATGCTTATGTCAAACATATGTTGTCCATTTCTAAATTTTCTCAATTATAATTCTGTGATTTAATAAGTCAATTGCTGCAATTTTATAGTCGTTTAATTTTTTTTGTTCTCCAAACATCTTTGAAAGTGAAATTTTATTGCCCTCAACATTTACAAATACCACTTCGTCCATAAATTTTTCCGGAACTTTGGTTCCTTTGTGAATTATATATACCTCCGATTCGCACATATCTGAGTATTTTATTTTAAATTTTTATTTTATTTTTGAATTGTAATTAAAATTTCAGAAAGGATTGCCGCCCTCATATCTGCCTCTTTATCTTTAATTTCATCATAAATTTTATCCGTTATTCTGATGTCTCCCTCTCCAAGGTATTCTAACAATATCGTTATTTTAATAAACGCCGGAAGAGTCCCGAGATGGTGCCAGTAATCTATATGAAACCCTTCAAGAAACAAATAATCTGTCAGGAATTTTAAAATTTTTACCGCTTTTTCTTTTTCGCCGGTTTTGCAAAAGATTCTGGCTGAATCCAAAAATACCCGGAAAGCATAAGGTCCAAAGAATTCCTCTTTAATAAAGTCGTACTCGTCCATAATTCCGCTGTTCCAAAACTTTTTTATTCCTTCAATTAAAATCATTGCATAATCTCTTCCTATGTTTAAGAGTGCGTTTACCTCTGCAGCATAGATTCTCATAACATTAGGTACCACATATTCTGTATATTCCATCCTTCGTTCATAAGAAAAATCCATATCTGGTTCTTTCTGTTCATAAAAATTGTATTTTTCATCAATTCTTTTTATGAGCAGTTCATTAAGTGTCGCCGTCGCATAAGCGGCCCTGCTATATTTTCAGTATTTTTATTTATTTCTCCGGTTTTTGCATAAGCTATTCCTATGTCACTAAGACGATATCCTGCCTCTTCGTTGTAAAATTGTCTCTTTAACATAGTATTTTGTGCATCGTCCAGAACTTCAACTGATTTTTTTTGTTTTTCCGAGATGCGCGTAACTTATTGCGAGACCACAAAGTCCCGATAGGTAGTAATTTCTATCGCCGATATTATTACATAATTTCATTGCTGTCTCAACAATTTCGGCATCTTTAATATTAACGCCTGCTCTTGCGATTGAAAGTATAATTTTATCATGATCTCATATATAGCTATTCCGTTTTGCGTTCATGATTTCCTTTGCAGCGGAGTTCACATAAAAAGCAGCTTTATCCCCCATGTTCATAATAGAATAAATTTCGGCGCATCCGGCATAAACCATTGCGCGCTGACATATCTCTTTTTCAGACAATTCATCAATGGAAGATATAGCACAGCCCACAAATTTTTCTGCTGACCTATCTTTGAGAGACGTGAGACATCTTGCTGCCTTTATACAGGCAAATATTATTCTGTGCTTTGCCTTTATATTTCTTATTTCGGCATCTGTTGGAATCAGCCCGGTTAATTTTGATGTGTTCATTTTAAATTTATTTTAAATTTTTTATCGCATCTGCAAGACATATTGCTTTATAAATTTCCTTAACATCGTGAACTCGGACAATATCGGCACCGTTCATTACGGCTATTGCTGTGCTTGAGATCGTTCCTTCAAGTCGTTCCTCCGGAGGAATATTGTCGCTTAAAATTCCGATAAATGATTTTCGTGAAGTGCCAACCAGTATTGGACAATTCAAAATTTTAAATTTATCTAAATTTTTAATAACCATTAAATTATCCTCAACCCGTTTTCCAAATCCGATTCCCTGGTCTATAATAATTTTCTCCTTTTTAATTCCGTTTGCAACGGCAAAATTTATCCTCTCTTTCAGGAATGATAAAATTTCCCCAATCACATCATCATAATGCGGATTTAACTGCATCGTCTTTGGCATACCTTTCATGTGCATCAGGACAACATTTGTACCATATTTTGCTGCGACATCTTTCATTTTTTCATCAAATCGCATAGCACTTATGTCATTTATTATTGATGCACCCGAATTGATTGCTTCCTCTGCAACATCCGCCTTTGTTGTATCTATTGAAATTTTTGTGATGCCTGTATCAATCCTTTTTGAAATTTCTTTTATTACTGGAATTACTCGCTTTAATTCTATATCAGCAAGAATTTGTTCTGACCCGGGACGGCTTGACTCACCGCCAATATCAATGATGTCTGCATATCTGCTCATTTCAACTGCATGCTCAACTGCTTTTTTAACATCAGAATATTTGCTTCCATCATAAAACGAATCAGGAGTAACATTCAAAATTCCCATTATTTTTGTCCTGTTATGCGACATTAAATTTATCATCTGTGAAAATCATCCGTATTTTTTAAAAATTTAATTTTCCTTTTAATAATTTGTTTTGATTTCTATGTTTTTATGAAATTTATGTTAAAAATTTTTACCATATAATGATATTCCCGTGCTCATCCACATTCATCTGTTCGTTCCTTATGACCTTTATGTCGGACTTATTCCGCGAATCGTGCGTTTTTACTCAAGTTGGAGTGAAAAAAGAAATTTTTTGTAAGCTTGCATTGCTTGTGGGTTTTTTACCATCAGACAAACGCTGTGTGGAAATATTCGTTAACATACACTTACACAAAACCAGTTCTGATGATTTCAAGTAGAGACTAATATTAGGATCGTGTGCTCTTGTAACCCCTCTTTCAATTATCCATACTACTCTTTTCAACCTGTTTGATGTTTCAACTAATTTTTACCTGCTCATCAAAGCATTCCGGATTATGCTCTCTTACAAGACGAGAAACATGTGTTACAACATCTTGAAATGGAATCTTGTTTGAAAACACGCCCTTCTTCAAGGTTGTCTTCTTCATTAATTTCAGTTTTATTTATAGCAATTTTTGTGAGTGGTTCTACATCTATCGGAAAATTACATGTTTGTAATTGCGTGAGTGTCTTTTGATTAATATTCCGTTCAGAATCCTTTAGATTGGTTGATTTAATGAGCGGACCGACATCCTGAAACCTGTAAGAATGAATGAATGTTAGATTACCGTTTTTAATATACTCTATGATGTGGTCAGTTATCAATATATCCAAAAGATCTTGATCGCCTTTTGATATCATTTGGGCGATCAGCGGATCCTTTATGAGTGTATTTTGTTCGCGCTCACTAATATTCGCCCATAATTTCTCGCTACGAGCAAACTTGAGTAACAACGATGCTGCATCCGTATATGGCGTAACATATTGTTCTGATAAATTGTTTGTGATTTTCTTCAAAGTAGCAAGCAACCCCTTATATGATTCTGCGTGACTTTTGAGAAGTTTTATTCTTGCAAGTGCTGATTCTGGATGTCCCTTACTAACAATTTCTTTAAGCACTTTTTTATCTACCCCTTCGGACCAGTTTATGAGATTAGAAATCGTTTTTAGAATATCATCAATCCTGTTCTTTCGTAACAGATTTTCAGTTTTTTGTCTGATCTTATCCATTGACTACCATATTCGTCCTCTGCGATGTATAATCTGCTCGATGAGAAAATCCTGACAATTCACGATGAACGCTACTTGAATTTCAAAAATTAATCTGGCCTGAATCGGGTGGGATTTATTTGCTTTGATTGACGCCAAATGTCTTTGAAGGTGTTTAACTCTGCCCTTTATTTTTTCATAGAAATCAAACGGGTCAACACCCCCCGTAATAATCATTAAACGATATCCTTGTCGTTGAAGTCGGACAGCAATATTTTCAAGGTCAACACCACTATATCCTTTTAAACCATCAAAATTGAATATTGTATTCAACGAATTATTCGCCTCTTCAATAGAGTACTTTTTTGAAGGAGTTACACCGTGTGTTTTAAGCCAGATATATTGAATGTTGTCACCCTTTAAAGCAGAGTTAAGGTATTTATCTACAAAGTCATAAAATGCTGTCTTAGGCAAAGGCAACATATTATTATTGAGCTTGTTTGCATTGATGCTCTCAAGCAAATATTTTTTAATCATCAGCGGATTGTCCTCAAGGTTGTGTTCTATTTCAAGTATCTCATTCAGAGTTAGTTGGACATAACGCTTACCAAGGTATTTAATGTCTGAAAATTGCATATCAACTTCAGACCATTTTTCTATACTTTTACTTACTTAACGTCGTTCTATTAACATTTAATTGGAGGGCTAATTTTACAATATCGGTTCCACTATAACCCCCTATTTCCACATGGCATTTTTTCAGATACTTATAAACTACAGATTTGTTAATTCCTCTCATTTTTAATATTTATGAGAGGATTAGAATTTAAAAATTAAATTTGCACGATTCGCGGAATAAGTCCGACATAAAGGTTATAAAAGTAAAAAAATAAATATAATGAAGGTAGGAATGCCTATAAAAGTAAAAAAATAAATATAATGAAGGTAGGAATGCCTATAAAAGTAAAAAAACAGACTAAAAGTAAGAATAACGGAGTGAGATTATTGTATCGCCGAAACCTTATCAGTCAATCCAGCTTTATACGCATTATCTGCCACAAAATTTATTATTTCAATTGCTTTTTTAACATTACCATCACTGAGCCATATTACTCCATTTTGTCCAACAATAATCCGGCAGTTTGACTTTTGCTTTATTAAATTTAGCATTGACTTGTTTTTTCCTATTACTCTCGGAACCCTTTTTGGATTTATTTTTATAAAATTTCCCCCGAAAATTTTGAACGCCCTCCCAACATAAGTCTTTTTAACTTCATCAACATCAGAAACAATCACAGAGACAATATCTCTAACATTATAATTTTCTTCCAGCCTGCTGCTAAAATTGTTGCTTTTTTCTGAAATCATAACACCTTCATAAGGTGAATTTATGTCCACAAAACATACAGGACCCCTGACTCCGGTAATTACTCCTATAACGACATCATCTCTTCTCGGAACATAAACCCCTTTCAGTGAAATTACCTCTACTATGTTTCCGGTTATTGCCATGCCATAAATTTTTGAATAAATTTTTGAATTTTCGCTCATACAATTCTCTCCATATCTTTCATTTTCAGCCAGTAACTGTCCGGGAATTACAATATCTTTATTATTTACATATAACATTTTATACTATTTACATTATAATTTTATATTTATATTTTATTTAGTGAACTAAACAAATACAAAATAATTATTTTTATAAAGTTAAATTTTGTTAAAAATTAAATTTCTAACTCATCATAAAAAATAGGCGTCAATTAATAGGAATTAATAGGTAAAATTTCAAAAGTCGGGATTATGAATAATCAGTTTATTCTTAAAATTGACAAATTAAGTATAATTACATAGAAATATGGATTAAAAATCAAATTATTCCACAGCAATACCTTTAATTTCTCCAATATTTTTATAATTATGTTCTTTCATAAATTCGTCCATTTCATTCAAAATTTTCCCAAAAACATCAATTTCTCTGTAATGAATTACACTTCCAATTCCCAAGGCACTTGCACCTGCCATGAGCATTTCAATTGCATCCTCGCCTGTTGTTGTTCCGCCAATCCCGATTATAGGAACATCTAAATTTTCCTTTTTCATCATTGAATAAATTTCATAAACTTTTGCAACTGCAATTGGCTTAATTCCAATCCCGCTGTAGCCCCCAAATTTGTTTGCAAGTATCGGCTTTCCAAAATTTATATCTATTTTCATTGCCTTGACTGTATTTATTGCCGCAATCGCATCACAACCGCCGTCAATTGCTGCCTTTGCGATCTCTTTAATATCCGTAACATTCGGAGAAATTTTTACAATAAGCGGCTTACTGATAAGACCTTTAATTTCACCTGTTAAATTTTTTAAAATTTTCGGATTTTTGCTTATGCTGTCGTCAACATGCGGGCAGGAAACATCAATTTCAATCGCATCAGCATAATTTTCACACATTCCCGCGAGTTTTGGAAATTCGGCAATTGTTCCGAAGATGCTCGCAATCAATTTTGTATCAAGATTACAGGACTTAAATTTTTCCATCTCTTCCTTAAATTTCTCAAACCCTGGATTTGCCAGTCCTATTGCATTCAGTAAGCCAATTTTTTGCCTGTTTTCGATCAGTTCAATCACTGCTGGATTTTCGTAACCCTTTCGCTTGTTTATTGAAAATGACTTTGTTGTTACTGCGCCGGCTCCGCTTTCTACAACTCTCTTAAGCAAGTCCGCATTTGTTCCAAGTATCCCTGCTGCTAAAATCAAGGGATTCTTTAAATTTAATTTTCCTAATCTGGTTGATAAATCTGGCATTTCAGTCAGTTTATTTTGGTTGGTTTGATTTGTTTATCTATTTAATTTTCAAGCAATTTCATGACCTATTTCTACTAAATTTGACTTTCCACTTGCATTTGGCCCGACAACAACCTTAAATTTTTTTAATTCAATCCTACACTTTCTCAGTGGCTTAAAATTTTCAACATAAATTTCCTTTAATTATGTCTTTAACTTTTACCTTTAATTTTCTACTTTTCAATAATCGTTTCATCAATCTTTGTTCCGAAATGCCTTCCACCTTTTTCAAGATGTGCTAAAATTTCATCTCCGACTTTTAATTCTGTAATAGAAACAGGATTTCTGTCTTTATTAACTAATCTGATTGTTTCTGCATTCTGAAGTAAAATTTTTATTGTTCTTTCTTCGGTCAAACCATCCTCTTCTGTTTTTCCAACTGCTTCAATCAATATCAAAGGCCTGCTTTCAATCTTTGACCTAACAACATAAGATTTTCGTGTATTTCCATTGCTATCAACAATCAGCATTTCATCGCCTGCACTCACCTCACTTAAATATTTTGTTTTTCCACCAGCACACAGAATATACAAACCGACTGCACCAGCATTTACTCTGAAAGGCCTTGAATTTACATATTCTGATTCAAGCGTCTCGCTGTGAACCAAAAATAAACCATTACTTTGCGAGCCAATCAGCATTCCTTCTCCGATTCTGAGCATTGATGCAGTATCAATACACACCCTGTCGCCCATATCTAATTTTTTTATTGTTTTAATTTTTACAGGGGTTAAAGGCATTGCCGCAGTGGTTTTGTATGTTTCGCTTACATAGTCGGCAATTTTTTTAATTTCCGATATATCAAGAGTATTTATTGCTATTCCATCGCAGCCTTTTTCAAGTGTGTTTAAAGCAGTCACAGCGTCATCAAAATTTCCAACTTCTGCTATTATTCCGCTCTTAATTTCCGAAATTAAATTTTCTAACGGAATGACCTTCCAGTTACCTGTTTCAACCAAAAAGTAATCGGCAAAATTTTTCATAAATACAACCTCTCTTTCATCATCCTTGTTTTCTATTCTTTTGTAAAATGCCCTTTTCTTATCCAGACGTTTTAAAATTTCCTCATCTGATGTAAGCACATAATCAGAATTTAAATTTTCCGAAAAGACCTTTATCTTGCCTAATTTTCTTATCTTTTCCAGGTCATCTGAATCTGCAATAATTCCGTCAAAATTTTTTTCAATTGCGTAGGTTGTGTATCTTTTTTTTACATCCCATACAATGCCCCTTAAATCAATAAAAATTTGCTTTGTCATTTTAAAATTGTTAAAATTTACAAATATTTTATTAAGATATTACAATTTTAACAAAAAATTGTGTGTAAAATTTAAATTAAGTTTTCAGTTAAACACAAGTTTGAAAAATAATAAATTTGCACACTTAAATGCTTCTTATAGTTCCCCAAACTTTTATGTCTGATTTTAAAGCATAAAGCCCGACACAATAAATTTATACATACCTGCGGGACAACAAAAATACAGCAGAAAATTTCAAAAGTGTTTCTTACACAAATATGTTAGTTTTCCAGGATCGCCGGGCACTTCTTCGGGAAAATATATTGCATTTATTTCGCTCATATCCACAAAAACATCTTCTCCCTTTTCGTTGCTGCACATATCACACCTGATTTTAATATCAGGTAAAGAAATTTTCATTCCTATGTCGCCCGGAATGCATCTCTTACATCGTCTGTCTTTAACAACGCCCTCAATTGCCTTGGATATATCTACCCTTAAACTTCCCAGTTCTTCCCCGAATTCCGAAATAACCGCAAGTTTTGGGGATGAGTCTTTAATAATTTTTGTAGTTCCTATCAGACCGAGGTGGTTTTTATACAGCCGTTCATTTAAATTTAAATTTAAATCAAATTCTTTCTCCTTTATTGAACCAATATGTGCAATTAAAATATCACATTCCTTAAATTGTGCCCCTATCTCGTTTGTATAGCCCGTATCTATCGTCATTCCAAGTTTAAATTTCTTCTTTTTGTCGTTGGTTTCTATAAGGTCAAATATCAGTCCAACAGAATATTCATCCCCCCATAACTCCCTGTGTTTTGCCTTTGTTGGCGAGAGTATAAATCCGTATTTATCTCTCAAATCAGCCGTAATTCCCGGTTGTATAATATAAATTTTTCTTACTGCTGACTTATCAAGGGACATCAGGTTTGCAAATTTATTCAGCGAGGAAAAATTTAAAAACAACTCAATTTGTTTCTTTTCTTCCAGCGGAAGATTGTCGTTACTCTCAAAAATCAGAGTCATTAACGATTCAAAATCGCTCGTATGGTCAAGATGACTGTGAGAAAGGAATATTGCATCAATGTCCGAAATATTAAACCCATTTGCAAAAAAATTTTCTATAAAGTTAAATCCCGGGTCTATAACTATTCCGTGTCCCTCCCATGACAAAAAATATCCTCCTCCCTTCCTTCTTTCAATATCAGACGACAATGCAGGAGTATAGGAATTCCACCTTCTTAAAACAACTACAAAATTTTTATCCTTTGTTATGGTTTTTTTTGCGGAAACAAAATTTTTAAATTTGTTTTCTTTTTCATTAATATATTTAAATAGTTTTTCCTTTCTGTCTCTTAAATCTTCAACAATTACATCAATAACATTTTCTTCTGCACTTCTCTCCATCTCCCCGCTTTTAAGACCTTCAATATTTTTGAGCCACCAGTTTGCATCAATTGCCCGTGAATAATTTGTCTTTTCATAAAATTCAAGCGATTTTTTAAAATAATTTGTTGCTTCGGTTAAATTTCCAATATTTTTTAATGCAACCCCCATATCAAAATACGCATCGGCAAAATTTTTATCTATTTCTATACACTTTATAAATTCTTCCTTTGCATCAGAGTAGTTATTTAACTCATTATATATAAATCCAAGAACATAATGCGCAAATAAAAAATTTTCCTCCTTTTTTATTGCTTCTTTTAAGAATTCAATCGCATCTTTTTTTTCCTTATATATGTTTATCTTACCCTCTTCTTCTTTTAAAAGATACTCATAAGTTTTATGGTCTGTTGTTTTCAGAGTTACCTTCTTTTTTGACTTGTTAAGTTTGAATACGAGCAAATTATTGTTATCTGTAATGTTTATAGAACGGTTATTCTTGTCTTTACTGATTGCCGCATTTTTGTATATTTTTAACCTACCTCTCTCTTCTCTTAAAATATATTCATAAATTTTGCCGCTGATATTTGAACTTATCTTGTTTTTTTCTTTGTTAAACAGAAGCAAATTATTTTCATAAGCAACTGTTATTGTTTTCTTATTTTCGCTTTTTTTGATTGTTGTATCCTGCGTGTTTTTGGAATCTCCAAACAACTGGGAATAATTTATATGTTCTATTTTCAGCTCATCCTTTAAAAATTTTATGAAGTCAACATTGTTTTCAGGAACATCATCCCAGCAAAACAGATACTTTTCTACCCAGTCAATCTTTAATTCGTCCTTTAAAAATTTTATGAAGTCGGTATTGTTTTCAGGAACATCATCCCAGCAAAACAGATATTTATCTTTTTTGTCGCTTGCACAGTGATTGGAAACGCCTTTAAAAAAGTCCACATCTGCCTTTTCGTCAGCACCTTCTGCTATAAGAATTCCTTCTGTGCAAAGGTTTTCAATGTCTTTAAGGTCTTTATATTCTTTTGCCTGTAATTTGGCTATGACCTTTTTTTCTAATTCAATAATGCTGTTTTCTTTAAAAGGATTAATTGGCATTTAGAAATTTAGTAAAAATTTTAAATTTTTTTGTTTAAAAATAAATTAATATTTAGTAAAAAAATTATAATTATTATGTGTAAAAATTTTAAAGTTAAAATTTACAAAAATTCATTAAATTAAATTCATTAAATTAAATTCATCAGATTTATTAAATTACTCTAGATGACAACTTTTTGTTCGTGAGTTGATCAATTTGTATTCAAATTTGCAAAAATTTATTGAAAAATGTGACCATTTAAAAATTAACAGGACTTACTCGTGAAAACTTAAAAAATTTACCCTTTGTTTTTAGAGTGGCCAAATATTTCATTGGAAATACAAATTTATTTGTGATTTTATAATTATTTTGTGTTAACTCCTTCGTAAAAAGTTGTCAAGTAGAGTTATTAATAACAAATTAGACTGCTATA
>MNZY01000152.1 GCA_001873845.1 Candidatus Altarchaeum sp. CG2_30_32_3053
AACGATGTGCTCATTTCCAAACAACTTTAATATTTCTATTTCTTCATAATTTGGTCTCACAAGTTTAAGTATTGTTTTATTATTTTTACACATATTCATTTCTCCAACAATTCCTCTTTTAAACATTTCGTGGACTTTTTGTGGACTTTTTATATAGACTTTGCCCTTATTTTTTTCACTGGTTGACATAATGGATGTAAAGTTTTCATGGTCGGTTCTTAAAAATATATTAAAAATAGGAATACATCTATCTGTAATAAATAAAAAATAAAAATTGGTTCTTAAAAATAATAAAAAACAAGAAAAGAACATAGAAATCAAGAGATTTTTACTTAATATTTAAGAAAACAAATTGTTAAAACAAGAAATCGTAGGAAACATGGGTTTAATCTCATTTTTTTGCAATTTTTAACAAAAAATTTTACAAAGTTTTACGCTCACTTTGTTCGTGTATTTTCAAATCTTCACGGTTTGAAAACCGCGTTTTTGAAGGTGATCTGCAGAAAGTCAGATATAAGAATCTATTTAAAATTTCCCCATAAACAAACGATAAAAAGAAGGGTAAAAATATAAAAACATGTAAAAATAACAAAATGCTTCCAAACGAAGTTGCCCAAAAGATAAAAAATTACGACATTCAGGGTTCGGAAATAAGCAGGTATGCAATTGAGTCATTTAAAAATTTTTACAAAACACATAGTTCAGTTAAAGACATTGAAAAAGCAGGAAAAATTTTATACTTTGCAATGAAAAGCGAGGTTGTAACACAAAATTGTATAAAGTCTGTAATTAAAAATTTAAAAAAACAAAATTCAGGGGATATTTTTAATAAAAGTATTGACGAATTTTTAAAATATAAAGGTGGGGCCGAAAAAAAGATATCTGAAATTGATTTTATTCCGCAGGATGCAAAAATTTTAACACATTGCTATTCAAAGACGGTTATAGGAATGTTGAAAAGTGCAAAAAACAGCGGAAAAAATTTTACTGTTATAAACACAGAAACAAGGCCGAATTTTACCGGAAGAATGACCTCGGATGAAATTTCAATGTCCGGGATAAAGAACATTCATATAACTGACTCTGCTGTTGCACACTTCATAAGAGATGCCCATTTTGTTTTGGTTGGCTGTGATGCAATTGACGAATACGGAATTTTAAACAAAATCGGAACATTAAACATAGCAATAATAGCAAAATTTTATAATAAGCCGGTTTATGTTGCCGTGTCAAGCGTGAAATTAGACAAAGAGAACAAATTAAGTGAGATAAAAGAGTTAAGAAAAAAGGAAGAAATGTGGGGTGATAGAAATTTAAATAAAAATAATAAAAATTTAAATAATAAAAATTTAATTGAAATTGAAAATATTGCGTATGATTTTGTTGCTCAAAAACTGATAAGCAAGGTTATAAGTGAATTTGGAATTCTAAATTTTGATGAGACAATTGATAAATTTAAAGGTGTCCAATTTTGCGAGTAATTTCTAAAATCGCTATGTATGCTTTTGAATCCTCTGAAATTTCAGTTAACGGTTTTCCTGTCAGATTAAATTCTGCAATTTCTTCCTCATAAGGAATTCTGCAAATTTCTGGAATTTTGGAGATTTTAATTTTTTCTTTTAAATTTTCGTTGTCTAAATTTTCATTAAATTTGTTTAGCACGAGAAAAATTCCTTCTTTTTTCACTCCAAATCTTTCCGCCATGTCTCTTATTTTTCCCACGGTTCTGAAGCCGGCATTTGAAGTGTCTGTGACGATGAACATTATGTCTGCTTTTGTAGTTGTCCTTCTTGAAATATGTTCTAATCCTGCCTCGCAGTCAACAACAATAAATTTATACGCATTCTCCATCTTTTTTAAAATTTTCTTCAGCATATCGTTCAATGCACAGTAACATTCATAACCCTCAGGCCTGCCCATTTCAATAAACTCAAAATTTATGTTGCGAATACAGCATTCAGCGGTGATTTCAAATACCTTTCCGTCAAAATACATTTCCTTATCCATCTGCGGAAATGTGCCATTATCCATCTTTTTTCTCATATCTTCTCTTATATCTCCGACACTACCCATTGCTTTTATTCCCAGTGCAGATGCAAAATTTGAGGCAGGGTCTGCATCTACAGCCAGAATTTCTCCTTCAATATCTTTGTTTTCTTTAAGTTTGGTAATGGCTTTAACGAGCAAAGCAGAAACCATTGTTTTCCCGACACCCCCTTTTCCGGTGATAACAATAAGCATTTATAATAATTTTAATAATTTTAAATTTTAAATAATTTAGATTTAATTTAGATTTCTGTTGCGTTTCCTTCATAAAATTTAAAAATTTCTTTTCCAAAATGGACACAACCCTTATCTTTGCAGTGCAAAAATTCGTGCCATTCAACATCTGGTGCTGACCCACTAAAATTGGGATAATTATTATATTTGTTTTTTTTTTTTACTAATATTTTTATAAGTTATAGGACTTACTTATATTATTTTGTAAATGAACATAAAAAGTCAAGAATTCATATTTGTTTTGTGTTTTACTAATATTTTTATAAGTTATAGGACTTACTTATATTATTTTGTAAATGAACATAAAAAGTCAAGAATTCATATTTGTTTTGTGTAGGTCCAGTAATGTTTAAAATTAAATTTATAAATATTATAATATTTAATTTTGATATTTCAAAAAATTTATTTGCTTAAAAATATAATTTTTAAGCAGATTTTTAAAAAATATCTCACAAATTAATTATCCCAATTTAAAGGGATGAGTACCCAGTCGGG
>MNZY01000011.1 GCA_001873845.1 Candidatus Altarchaeum sp. CG2_30_32_3053
ATAGAGGCATTAGGATTGGGTCAAATGAGAATGAGATTATTTTCGATTTCTTTTTGGGCTCCGGTACAACAACTGCAGTAGCTCATAAACTCGGCAGAAAATGGCTTGGCATTGAGATGGGAGAGCATTTTTATAGCGTAGTTTTGCCGCGAATGAAAAAAGTGTTGGCGTATGATAAATCGGGCATTTCAAAAGAAGTCAAAGAATATCAAGGCGGCGGGTTTTTCAAGTATTTCGAACTTGAGCAATACGAGGAAGCATTGGCAAATTGCAAATACGAGGACGGTGATTTGTTTAATGCGCCAGGCAGGTCTCCATATCGGGAATATGTCTTTATGAAAGACGAGAAAATGCTTAAAGCTTTGGAGATTGACTACGAAAAAGAAAAAGTAAAAGTTGATTTAACAAAACTTTACCCAAACATAGACATTGCCGAAACATTATCTAACTTTACCGGCAAATGGATTAAGGCCATAAAAGACGACGAGGTGGAGTTTACCGACGGAAGCAAGATAAACACAAAAGAATTGGACTATAAGCTTATTAAGCCTCTAATCTGGTGGGAATAATATGAAGACCTATTTGCAATCAATCGTTGATGACTTTTCTTTTGATAACTTGCCGGCAAAATGGCAGGATTTTGACTTTGGCAGATTTTCTTCCGACAAAACACTATTTGATTTTCAAAAGCAAGGTTTACAGAACGCGCTGAAAGCACTTTGGTTGTTTTATAAAGAGAAAAAAAGTGATAAAAAACAATTTTTTGAGCAATATCAAGCGAATGGTTTTGATGCAAATTTCGACTATGATTTAAGCCGAGAAAGAAAATCTGCCGGTCATCTTTTTGAATTTGGTATAGATTATCCGATTACGAATGAAAAAATTGCCTTCGCGCATTTTATCAATCGGATGAGTTTTTGGATGGCAACTGGCTCGGGGAAAACTTTGATTATTGTAAAGCTGATTGATTTGCTAGGGACACTTATTCAAAGAAAAGAAATACCAAAAAATGACATTCTTTTTTTGGCTCATAGAGATGATCTTTTAGAGCAGTTTAAAAATCATGTCAATGAGTTTAATAGTTTCAATTTTGAGACGAAAATAAACTTAAAAAGCTTGAAAGATTACGAAAGCGTCAAGCGAGAAAACTCCTTGCCGTTTGCAAAAAATGAAATTACCGTTTTTTATTATCGTTCCGATCTGATTTCCGATGAACACAAGGAAAAAATAGTTAATTTCAAAAATTATGACAATAGCGGCAAATGGTACATTCTTTTAGACGAAGCCCACAAAGGCGACAAAGAAGACAGCAAAAGACAAGTTTTATATTCAATACTTTCAAGAAATGGTTTTCTTTTTAATTTTTCCGCGACATTTACCGATCCGCGAGATTACGCAACCTGTGCATTTAATTTTAACCTCTCTAAATTTATTGAGGAAGGTTACGGAAAGCATATTTATGTATCTCAAACAAATGTTGAAGGTTTTAGAGATAAAACAGATTTCGCTCCTATCGAAAAGCAAAAAATTGTTTTGAAGACGCTTATTTTGCAAACATATATAAATAAATATTTTGAAAAAGTCAGAAAAGAAGATAAAACACTTTACCACCGCCCGCTACTTTTGACGCTTGTTAATTCAGTTGATACAAAAGAAGCCGACTTAAAATTATTTTTTTCAGAGCTGGAAAAGGTGGCAAAAAATGAAATAAGCGTAGAACTTCTTAAAAAAGCCAGAAAGGAATTGATAGAAGATTTTGAAAATAATCCCAATTATGAGTTTGAAAATATAAAGTTTCAAGTTGATAAGAAATTGCTTGAAAAAATAGAATATAACGACATTTTAAGACAAGTTTTTAACGCTAAATCATCTGGTAAAATTGAGGTCTTGAAAATTCCGGGCAATAAAAATGAGATTATTTTCAAATTACAAACTTCAGAAAAACCTTTTGGACTTATTAAAATTGGCGATATTTCCGGCTGGCTAAAGGAAAAGCTCGAGGGTTATGAAATTATTGAAAGTTTTGAGAATGAAAGTATTTTCAAAAAAATCAATCGTGATGATTCGGAAATAAACATTTTAATGGGTTCTCGCGCTTTTTATGAAGGGTGGGACTCTAACCGCCCAAACATTATCTTGTTTGTGAATATCGGCGTGGGAAGCGATGCTAAAAAGTTTGTTTTGCAATCTGTCGGACGAGGTGTCAGGATTGAACCGCAAAAAAACAAGCGGAAAAGGATTTTGAATTTATATAATGCGAAAGAGATAAAAAAAGAATTATTTAATAAAGTAAAAAAGAACATTCTACCGCTTGAAAGTTTGTTTGTTTTTGGAACAAATGCGGAAAATCTCAAGGAGATTATTAAAGCGCTCAAAGAAGAAAAGCAAGAAAAGGACTTAGGACAAGAGTTTGTTATCAACAAAGACGCTGAAAAACGATTATTGCTTATTCCGATATATAAAGAATCAGACAAAATATTTGCGGAAGAAAAAGAACCCCAAAAATACGGAATCAATAGAGACGATTTTGATTTAGCCAAATCAATGTTTAATTACCTCGGGCCAAAAATCGCATTAACAAAATATGAATGCGATGTCAGAGTTGTTGAAAAAGCAAACGAAAGTTTTGGAACGCCAGATCAATATTTTGACTTTGAGGAAGCGAGGACAATTTCAGAGCCGGATTTGTTAGTAGATAGAATATTAAATTATTTTAGCGTTCGTGACAAAGAATTTGATAAGTTTAAGAAATTAGATAAGGAGATTATTCATTTTGAAAAGGTGAAGTTTAGAGATGGAGACAGATTTAATGCAATTTTGGATGCAATAAAAAAAGTTAAAAATTATGATCAAAAAGAAAGTAAAGAAAAACAGATAGACGCAGAATTTGAAAAAACAAAAAATAAAGATAAATACAAACAAAATCTTAAGCAATTAGAATTAAATTTTCAATCAGAAGTTAAATACAACGGGTTAAAAATAAAGTATATTCAAAATCATTATTATATTCCGCTTATCGTTTCTGAAAATGAAAAAGTTGATTATTTAAACCACATTATTGATGTTCCTAGCGAAGTTAAATTTATTGAACAGCTTGAGGAGTATTTACAAAATGAAAATAATGTTTTTAAACAATTTGATTGGTGGATGTTTTCCAAGCTCGACCAAACTTTAGACGAGGTACATATTCCGTATTACAATCCAAAAGAAAATAATATGGCTAGATTTAAGCCGGACTTTATTTTTTGGATGCAGAAAGGAAATGAATATGTAATTTTGTTTGTAGATCCAAAAGGAACAGAACACGCAGACGGATATAGAAAAATTGATGGCTATTCGCGCATATTTGAAACTAAAGAAAGAAAAGAAAGCAGAGCATATCCGTTCAACGGCTTTAATATAAAAACAAAATTACTTTTGAAGCCAAAAAGAGGAATAGCTGAAACACTTGAGAATTATCGAAAATATTGGTTTGACAATTTTACAGATTTTGAAAATAAAATAAAATCTACATTTATTTTAAAATAAAAATGAATTATTTAAGTTTGAATTTTTCTAAGATTAAAGTTATATGCCTTTGCTTATCCAAAAATTCAACAACTTTTTCTGCAACCACAACACAAACAAGTGCTACACCAATGCCTCCTAAAATATCAAAAACAGTGTGTTGATTTGCTGCGACCTTTAAAAACACAACAAAAATTGCTATCATCAAAGACCCTAAGAAAACCCATACTTGTTTTTGCTTCCATAAAGCAAATGCAAGCGCAAAAAACATTGCTGCATGACGACTCGGAAAGCTGTTTCCTGACGGGCAAACTAAGGAATCAGCACACGGGCGCGCAACAGGAATCAACTCTTTTAAAACAGTAGCAAGAAGTATTGCCAACACAACAGCAATACTAATAGTAAAAATCACCTTTTTTTGCGGATAAAATAAATATATTATAATTAAAAATAAAACACCTAAAAGAATCAACCCCCGCCCAACATCTATGGTTTGTAATATGCTTGTTAAATCCATATGATTTTTATACTTAAAAATTGTTATATGCTATTACAAAAATACTTAAACCCAAAACATTTAAAAACACAAAATACTTAAAACCAAAAGTATTTAAAAGCACTATACAAGCACTTAAAAACCAAAATACTTAAAACTCAACCTTAATTAATTTTAGCATTTCTTTGCACACTCATTTTTTACTTTAGAAGCATCATGCCAGTTGTATGTTTTATCGCAAGTGTTATCCATACCTGAGCTATCTGATATGCGCTTATTTGTTGGGCCTTTTGTTGAGATATGAAAAATATCATTGTGGGTGTTGTTGCAAATTATATTTGCTACAATCGAGTTTAAACCACTATCATCAATATACAGTCCTGCTTTGCCATTATATGTGATTGTGTTGTTTATCACCTTATTTTGAATCAATTCTTTTGTTAATGCCAACCCATAGTGAGAATTACTTTTAATTTTGTTGTCTTTAAAAATATTACCTTTACCCCCTATTGGCGCTTGTTCTGCGAAAATACCTCCCGCATTTTCAAAAATTTCATTCCCTAAAACCTGCACATTGCTCGTTAAATACATATATATCCCTTGCTTATTGTTTTTTGAAATTTTGTTGTTAGCAATTAGCCCCTCTCTTAACCCTGATAAAGTTATTCCTACATTAAAATTTTCAATTTCGCAATTTGTAATGTTTATATTTTGAAGTGCGCGCACAAATATCGCGCTTCCTTGCTTACTTCCTATTATTTTGTGGCTATTGCAATCAATAGTTGTATTATATCTTTTTAAAAGAATGCAATTGTCAGCAGAGGTTATGTCTTTTGTTATTTCAATATATAGCTGCGATTTATTGCTTTCTTTAATTATTTTATTGCAACTTTCGCAAGAATCACACTGAACTGCATCTTCTGGTTTTGTTGGGATATTGTCTTTTTGATATATATTTTTAATTGAAACATTTGTCACTAACTTTCCAAATCTGCCTTTTTCAACAGTTATACTATAATTTCCTTCGCTCAAATTAACACAAGTTGTTTTGTCTTTTTCAATAGTTGTATTAAAAACATTATCTATATATAATTTGCTGTTTGCTATGTCGGCTACAACGCAAACACCTTCTTTTTTTGTAGTGGTTGTGATACCAAGAGTTTTGCCTGTAATTTTGTTGGTTTTGTTAATTGCTGCACTTTTTATTTGCGTAACATTTGGTTGGCCTTTTTCTATTTTTATATTATTTTGCTTTATTTCTGTTTTTTGTGAAATAACAATATTTGCTGTCATACTTTCGTTTTCTTCATCTGCTAATTCATCAGATTGTTTTGCTTTAATCGAATCTAAAGGCACAAAAATAATCTTTCCTTCTGCTGTTTGTTTTACTAGTTTTATCAAATTAAAATCAAGCAACAAATCCATGCTTTGATTTGTAAAAAGTTCTATTTTATCAAAATTAACAACAAATACCTTTGTTTGAACATCAACAGGAACAATGCTTTTGTTTTCAAGAATACCCTTGCTTGTTGTATCTAACCATAGCTTGATGCCAGAATAATTACCTGCAGAAATATTAATTCCACTTATTTGTATGTTGTCTTTTTGCAGTGCAATGATTTTAGAACCCTTAAACACTGTTTTAAAACCCAAATCTGTTTTAATATCAATCTTTTGAATAGTTATGTTTAACTGCGAAATATTTGCGCCATCCATAAAAAATAAAGTTAATTGAGCGTCCTTTTCTTCTTGAGACATAATAGAATAAACAGAATAAGCAATTACACTTACAATAATTAAACAAACAAGAACAACAGCAATAAACAAATGTGATGGCTTACCTCCTTTAATCTTAAAATTATCATATTTTTCAACAAACCAGCACTTGATTCCTTCACATTTTTCATGTATTGCTGTTGAAACTTTCCTTTGAGTCTTTGTTTGTTTTTTTATTTTTTCTTTAGGGTTTGCTTGTTTATCTCTCTTTAAATTTTGCTCTTTGCTACGCATAAAATTTCCAAACTCATCTTCCATAATTTATTTATACACATTTCCAAATTCATTTTTTATAATTTATCTATACATATTTCCAAATTCATTTTTTATAATTTATTTATATGTATCTCCAAATTCATTTTTTATAATTTGTTTATATACAAATATATCAAAATCTTTGTTTATTGTTTATAGTTTATCTTGCTATTTTAGCCATAAATTTGGAAATAATATTTTATAAATAAATTATGAATAACAACCCACCACCTATCTTAAATTTGGAAAACATAACAAAAGTGTCAGAAAAGGGCGCGCTCTATGGTTTTTTAATATTTTTACTATCTAGTTTTTTCAACTGGGCGTTGTCTGAATATTCTCAATCAAAAACAGAATATATCTTAGCAATAGCGCTATTTTTTACAATAATTTTCTACCTTATTTTTATGCGCAACACAAAACTTTCTTTTTTAGAAAGCACAATATATGGAATTGTGTGCAGTTTAATTTATATTCTTATGGTTTTTGTTATTTGGATTCCTCTTTTTGGGGGTGATTTAAGTTTTTATCTTAATCATCCGCTTCACTTTTGGACAATTGTTGGAATGCTCGGAGTCCCTGTTGTTTTTGGTGCTGTTATAAATATTATTTCTGGGCAGAAATAGAATAAATAACTTTTTATGCGCGCACTTTCTGTGCTATGAAAATATAAGATTTGCTAACTTAAAATTACATTTTTTCTAATTTTGCAATTCGCGCCTTTATCGGCGGGTGAGTGCTAAACAGTCCTGCAACATCCACTTTTTTAAAAGGATTTGCAATATATAAACTTGCGCTAGTTTTGTCTGCACTGCGCGAAGGTGTTTTGTCAGAAGCAATTTTTTTAAGTGCATCTGCGAGTCCTTGTGGATTATGAGTTAATAATGCTCCGCTTGAATCTGCTAAATATTCTCGTTGGCGTGAAATTGCTAGTTGAACAATCTGAGCAAAAATCGGCGCCAAAATCGCTGCAAGAATGCCAACAATAATAAGTCCTCTATTGTTGCTGTTTCTATTGTTGCTAAATATAAAAGTGTAAGATATAATGCTAGCTATCATTCCAATTATTCCCACAACAACAATTACCAAAGTCATATAACGAATATCATAATTTTTAATGTGCGATATTTCGTGAGCAATAACCCCTTCTAATTCAGCACGATTTAAACTATTTAAAAGTCCGCGCGTAACAGCCACAGAAGAATGCTCTGGATCCCTGCCTGTTGCAAATGCGTTTGGCGCTGGGTCTTCAACAATATATATTTTTGGTGTCGGGATTCCAGCAGCAAGTGCCAAGCCTTCAACAGTATTTACTAAATATGGTTCGTCGCGTTTTGAAACCTCGCGGCATCTGTTTGCAGCCAAAACCATCTTGTCTCCAGCATAATAGCTAATTATTACCCAAATTATTGAAATTGAACAAATCAAAACAAGACCTATAGTGCCATAACCAAAAACCTCTGAAACAATCCACCCCAAAACAAACATAATCGCAAAAAAGAATATAAATAAAAGATATGAATTGCGTTTGTTCGCTGATATTTGAGTGTATATACTTTGTTTTACCATATATTGTTATAGAATTTTTGCTTTAGATTTTTAACTTAATTATATTTTAATTTAATCATATTTCTATTTATTTATATTAGATTTTTAAAACTCAACTTTAACAACATTATTTAAATTTTTAACTTAACTACTAACTTTAAATTTTTAACTTAACTATATTTCTATTTCTATTAAATTTTTAAAACTCAACCTTAACAACATCTAAATACTTATTTTATTTGCTTTTCTTTAAAACTCAACCTTAACAACATCTCTTTGTTTCGCATCTTTGACTTCAAAAAGAGCTTCTTCTTTAAATCCAAGTATTCCTACTAACAAATTATTTGGAAAAATCTGAATTTTTATATTATATTCCATTACTGCGTCATTGTAAAATTGGCGCGCATATGCTATTTTACTCTCTGTTCCGCTCAATTCTTCTTGAAGCATCATAAAATTTTGGCTTGCTTTTAAATCAGGGTAGTTTTCAGCCACTGCAAACAATGATTTTAATGCTCCTGAAAGCATGTTATCTGCTTTTGCCTTTTCGCCAACTGTCTGCGCCTTTACCATTGATGTGCGCGCATTTGTTATTTCTGTTAATGTTCCTCGTTCGTGTTTCATATAACCCTTCACACTATCAACTAAATTTGGTATTAAGTCAAACCTTCGTTTCAATTGAACATCAATTTGCGCCCACGAATTGTTAACTCTGTTGCGCATCGAAATAAGTGAATTGTAAATATAAATTACAAACAGTATGATGCCAAGTGCGATTATGAGCAAGATTGTTGTTTGATCCATAATATTATTTAGCAAAGAGTTTATAAACACTAACAATTACTCCAAAAAATTATGCTAATTGACACACACAGTCATCTTTTATCGCGCGCATTTTTCACACTTGCGCAAGCAGAAGAGATTATTAAAGAGAGTGCGCGCCAAAATATTATAATTGTTGAATCACTTCTTGAGCCAGAGAGATATGAAGAAAATCTAAAAATTATTGAGAAATATAATAATGTTTTTGCCACTCTTGGTTTTTTAGAGCTTGAAGTGAGCAAAGAGCAAGTTGAAAAAGCAATTGGATTTATGAAAAAATATATAAACCATCCAAAAGTTGTTGGAATTGGCGAAATAGGAATGGATTTTTTTAGAGAAACAAACCGCGAAAACCAAGAGCAAAATTTTAGGCAATTGTTGGATTTTGCAAAAACAACAGATTTGCCAGTTATTGTTCATTCGCGCGCAGTGGGAAAATATTGCTTTAACATTCTTGAAGAAAAACAAATAAAGCAAGTTATTTTTCACTGCTTTGAAGGAAGCATAAAACTAACTAAAAGAATTGTTGAAAAGAGATGGTTTATCTCAATATCTACTAATGTTTTGTATCGCGAAGATGTTCAAAAATATGTAAAAAAAATTCCGTTAGAGTATTTTGTTTTAGAGACAGATAGCCCTTTTCTTCACCCATTAAGAAAAAAAGAGGAAAAAAATACACCACTTAATTTAAAGTTTTCAGTTGAAAAAATCAGTGAGATTACAAGCAAAAGCAAAGATGATGTTGCAAAAATAACAAGTCAAAATGCTAATAAAATTTTAAATTTAAATGTATAACAAAACAAAGATTAGAAAAATAACAAGTCAAAATGCTAAACATCAACAAAAATATATGGAAATTTATGCAATAGGAGGTTATGATGAAGTTGGCCGAAACATGAGTGCTGTGCGCGTTGGAGACGAGATTGTTATACTTGATATGGGTATTAATATTACACCTTTAGCTGAAAGCGGTGATATAAAAGTTGAAACCCTTTCGCGCGAAGAATTATATAATTTTACTATTGTTCCTGATGATAGAATAATTAAAGATAAAAAAAAGGTTGCAGCGATTGTTCTTTCGCATGGCCATTTAGATCACATAGGAGCAGTTTTTGCTTTGGCTGAACAATATGATTGTCCAATAATTGGCACTCCTTACACCCTTGAAATATTGCGGAAAATAATTAAGGGAGAGTCAGAAAGAAAAACTAAACCTACCACAATCTTTGCAAAAAAAAGCGATGATGTAGAACGCGAATATGATGGTGTAATGACTACTTATCGCGAGCTTCGCAATAAATTTATAGTTGTTCCTAATAATAGCAAATACAAACTCAATGAAAATATAAATATTGAAATGGTTGGGTGTAGTCATAGTATTCCTGATTCTGCGATTGTTGTGCTTCACACAAAAGAAGGAGTTGTTGTTTATGCAAATGATTGGAAGTTTGATGATTCTCCAACAGATATGAATTTTCCAAATTATAAAAGATTATTTGAATTAGGAAAACAAGGAGTTAAGGTGCTGATTGATGGTGCATTAAATATTGAGAAAAAGGGCTATTGTCCATCTGAATATATTGGTCAAGAAATATTAAAGGGCGCGCTCTTAAAAACCCAACATCAAGAACTTTCGTCATATGGTTCACTTTTAGTTGTGACTGCCTTTGCGTCAAATATTGCGCGCTTTCAAGCGGTTCAGCGGTTCGCAGAAATGCTCAACCGACGACTTATAGTGCTCGGTGGTTCTACTGTTAAATATATAACAGCAGCGCAAGGACTTGGCAAGATTTCAGGAATTATTGAATTATACAAAAGTAAATCTTCAATAAAAACTGTATTGGGGCGCGTAAAAAAAGACCCAAACAAGCATTTAATTTTTTGCACAGGCAACCAAGGAGAAGAAAATGCTGTTTTATCTAGAATTGCAGGACGAGATTATAAGGGCTTTAGTTTTCCGCGCGGTACGCAGGTGTTTTTTTCATCATCAATTATTCCTTCTGACATCAATAAAAAAAATGTTGAAAATCTTGAAAAACTTTTAGACAAACAGGGCTGCCGCATTTATCGCGACTTGCACGCGAGTGGGCATGCCTACAAAGAAGAACACCGCGAGATTATTCGTATGCTCAAACCAAAAACAATAATTCCTTGCCATACTGACAACGAAGGCAAGCTAAATTATTTTAAATTAGGAATTGAAGAGCATTATAAAATTGGGAAAACTATGCTCGCGCTAAATAATGGTGATGTTGTTAGAATAAAATAAATTAGATGAAAATTAATTTTGGTGGTGTTGTTAGAATAAAATAAATTTAGTGAAAATGCGACTTTTAAGCGTAGTCTAATAACTTTGCGCATTTTTAAAATTGTTCTATTTAGTAAAAATAGATTTGCTTTGTTTAGTGTAATTCTTTTTATTTAAATTTCTTGCAATTCTCCAGGTTTTGGCTCAAATATTCTTCCTTCTTTCTTCAAATCATCTACTATTTGATCTGCTTTTTGTTTGTGCAATCCTATTTTTTCTGCTAACTTTTCAATATCTTTTCGCTTAATTACTTTGTTTAATTTGAGCAATGCAAAAAACTCGTCTGTAAATACCATATTCTGGCTTCGCTGGTGCGCAGTAGATCCAACTACAATTTTATCAATATCATATTGGTTTGTTTCATAATCATAGCCAACTTGACGCAGAGAATATTTTTCTAATTCAATAGCTATGCGCGCGTCTCTTGCTTCAACCTTATTTGATAATCGCATTTTTGCTGCAGCTTGAGATAATCTAATTATTGCTTCTAATTGGCGCGCAGAAATAGGTATTGTTTTTTCTCCTTCTTGCTGTTCATAACGAGCCCGCAAACTCGTAAAAAATTCTTTGATTTCCTCCATCGCTTCTTTAGTTAGCTCTGGCTTTATATGTGCGCGCGCATATGCAATATATTTGCGAATAAATTCCTTATTAAATGGAGTTTTAAACATATTTTCACTGCTTTTGTGCACAGTTAAAATGTGCGCAGCCAATGCTTCGTCACTTGTTTTGTTTGGTATGTCTTGGATTATGAATATTAGATCAAAACGCGAAATAAGCGTGTCAGGGATGTTAATCTGCTCAACTACTGACCTACGAGAATCAAAACGACCAAATTTTGGGTTTGCAGCTGCTAATACTGTTGTTTGTGCTTTAAGCGTGGCTTGAATATTTGCTTTGCTTATACTTATTTGCTGTTGCTCCATTGCTTCGTGCATTGCCGAGCGATCATCTTCTGACATTTTATCAAACTCATCAATAAGTACAATACCTTTGTTAGTTAGTACAAGCGCTCCTGCTTCAAGAGCATACCCTCCTATTAATTCATCTCGTATAACTGTTGCGGTTAAACCTGCGCCTGTTGTTGCTTTTCCAGAAACATAGCGCGCCTTTGGAGCTAAGGTTGCTATTTGCATTAACAACATTGATTTTCCAACACCTGGGTCTCCAATAAGCAAAATATGGCTGTCTCCGCGGCGAACAGTTCCATCAGGAAGCACAGTTCTAACACCACTGAAAAGTTGAAGAACCAACGCTTCTTTAATCTTACCATATCCATAAATAGAAGGAGCAATTGATTCGCGAAGCTTTTTAAAAAGTTCAGGATCTTTTGCTGCATCAAAAATCTGGTTTTCATCTTCTTGTGTGATTTTAATGTCTTCAAATTCATATTCAATAGGTGTAACATTGTTAGCATCAATTTGAAAATCAAAATTAACAGAACGGCCCCCTGTAGTCAAAATAATTGGAACTTCTTGCAAAGCACCAACAAGCTCTATTTTTGATCCTGGCTGAATTGTTTTTTGAAGACTTGACGCAATAAGATCATCTTTAAGAAGGATGCTAATTTTTTGGGCTTGAGTACCTTCTATTTCTTCAGGACTTTCTTCTAAAATAATATGCTCTACATCTATAAATCTTTTTTCAAGCTCTTTGAACTGTCCTCGCCGACCACATTCGCAAGTTGTAGGCACTGTTAATTTCATACCTGTTTGTATAACCGAAATTTTCGCTCCACAATTAGGGCATTCAAATATCATTTCAGTTGTTTGTGGTCTAACAGAAGTTGAGGATTTTATGAGCCCGCGCACTTTGATGAACTTATGCAAGTGTTTGCTTCTTAGGTCTCTAATATTTATTAATCTGCTCCCAGGAACATTTTTAAAGCGCGCATAAATTCGATTATCCTTTGCACTTGTTGGCGCCAACTCTTTAAGTATTTTGTTAAAAAAGTACAAAACTGTTTCAGGATCGTCAAGCAATTTGTCAGTTAGCTCAGGATCTTTTTGCTCGAGCATTTCAAAATCAATGATAAAAGGTTGATCTTTTATAAAGCATTCTTCAACATATTCTTTGTAATTCTCAGTTATAAATATATTAATTTGCTCTGTTATATCCATAATGTTTTGTGGCAAAGTTTAGGTTTGAGTAGGGTGTAAAGCAAAATCTAAAAAATATTTAAAAAATAATTTACAATAGTGTACTTTCTCAGCAAGAAATAGTTGGTGTAAAATCGCGAAATATTTGATTGTAATTCCTTGCTACAACCACAACACACAATATATTTGATTGTAATTCCTTGCTACAACCACAACACACAACCTTTATTTTTTCTTTATTTATTGTTTAATTTTGAATAGTTTAAATTTAACAAGCACAAGCAAAATAATTAAAAATATAAATAAAGGAATCAAAGACAGCATTGAAAAAAGACAGATTTTATAAATTTTTGTTGCATTACTCATTTTTTGTAAATATCTTGT